>DATFIF010000022.1:0-2059 GCA_035270405.1 Paludibacteraceae bacterium
TGGTAATGCAGGACAGTGTAACTATTCGGCTTCAAAAGCTGGTATGATTGGCTTGGCTAAATCTATCGCCAAAGAGGTTGGTTCACGCGGTATTCGTGCCAACTGCATCGCTCCTGGTTTCATTATCACCGATATGACAGGCGCTTTGAGCGAAGAGGTTAAAGAACAATGGGCTAAACAAATTCCTTTACGTCGCGGAGGAACTCCTGAAGATGTAGCAAATGTAGCAACTTTCTTAGCTTCCGATTTATCGAGCTATGTCAGTGGACAAGTTATTCATTGCTGCGGTGGCATGAATATGTAAGCCTTAAAAATAGACAAACTCAACTTCTGTAATAAGTCAAGAAGTTGTATTAGTAATGAAAAAAGAGCGATGAAATTCATCGCTCTTTTTTAGTCAGAAATAGATAATCGCTTTAACGCAAATCATTCATTTCAACCTTTGGATAGTTACTTTTATTGAAAGTAAATATATTTGTGTCGTTATAAGGCTCTTGTTTTTGGATGGTAAAAATTAATTTATCAGCATTACGTTGCGAAAATTCAATTTTCTTAAGCAGCTTAGTATTTTTATCAATACTTAATTGAATACGAAAATAGTCGACTTTTTTAGCTTGAGTTGGATACAAAAATAGGTACCAAACCATTGGATCATTTACTGTTTCATCAAATGTTACCTGATGCGTTTTATCATAATCACGAATCAACATCAAAGGATTCATCTCTTTTTGTTCTTCAATCGTCGGCTCACTTATAGAAACTTCGTTGTTCGCTTTCACGTAAAACCATTGTGTTTTTCCATCAAAAAAAGTTTCCATACCAGCCAATGAAATATAGGCTTTTTTGCCGTTGATGACACAACTACCTTTTTGTACTTCTTTAGCGTTTGTGCTACCAGCAATATAAGTAGAGGTAAACTCAAACTTGGAAGGTGTACGAAATAGTTGAGAAATGGATTTATCCACTATCGCTTTAGCTTTTAGATCATTTGTTTGTGCACCCACCGTTCCCGCTAGAAGAATGAAACAAGCCACTAAAAGAGTTTTATTCATACAAATCTTTATTTAAAATTATTCAGCATTTGATCCAATTCATATTCGGTATGAATAAGCACCTGACGCGGTTTGCTTCCAGACGCTGCTCCTACAATACCTGCTGCCTCTAATTGATCCATAATACGAGCCGCTCGATTGAAACCCACTTCAAACTTCCGTTGAATCATAGAAACTGAACCTTGCTGAGTTACTACCACAAACCGTGCCGTTTCTTCAAACTTTTCATCACGACGCGCCACATCCATACTCATCACATCACCTTCACCTTCTGCAAAATCAGGTTCTGGGAGTTCAAATGCTGTAGGATAACCACGCTGATCTGATATGAAATGTACGATGTTTTCAACTTCTGGCGTGTCCACAAAAGCACACTGAACGCGTATGGCGTCATTACCTTGAGAGAAGAGCAAATCGCCCTTCCCAACCAATTGCTGCGCACCAGAACCATCTAAAATGGTTTTGGAGTCAACCATGGCTGATACTTTAAAGGCAATACGAGCAGGGAAATTGGCTTTAATCACACCCGTTATAATATTCACTGATGGGCGTTGTGTGGCCAAAATCATATGTATACCAACAGCTCGTGCTAATTGAGCAATACGCGCAATTGGCATCTCAACCTCTTTACCTGCGGTCATAATCAAATCTCCAAATTCGTCAACAATCACAACAATGTAAGGAAGGAATTTATGACCTTTATTAGGATTTAATTTGCGACTAATAAAACGTTCGTTATACTCTTTGATATTGCGAACATGAGCAATTTTGAGTAAATCATAACGGTTGTCCATCTCTTTACAGAGTGAGTTGAGCGTTTGCACCACTTTACTCGTATCAGTAATAACTGGATCTTCGCCATCAGGCAACTTGGCTAAAAAGTGTTTTTCTATATCAGAATAGATATTAAACTCAACTTTTTTAGGATCGACTAACACGAATTTTAATTGAGACGGATGCTTTTTGTACAAAAGCGACGTGATAATGGCATTAAGTCCAACCGATTT
>DATFIF010000023.1:0-29875 GCA_035270405.1 Paludibacteraceae bacterium
TATCATTTTAGGTTCATCATTCAAAAATAAAGGTGTTCAACTTTTGTTGGATGCTGTTTGTGCTTATTTGCCTTCTCCATTAGATACGCCAAGTATTGATGGTACAGATCCTCGCGATCCTGAGAAAAAATTAACGCGCAAACCAGACGAAGACGAACCATTATGTGCGTTGGCATTTAAAATTGCAACAGATCCTTTTGTTGGTCGTTTGTGTTTCTTTCGGGTTTACTCAGGTCACTTAGATGCAGGTTCTTACGTGTACAATACACGCTCTGGTAAAAAAGAACGTATCTCACGTATTTTCCAAATGCATTCTAGCAAACAAAATCCAGTGGACGTAATTGGTGCTGGAGATATTGGCGCAGGTGTTGGGTTTAAAGATATTCGTACAGGCGATACGCTTTGCGACGAAAAAAATCCAATCGTGCTTGAATCTATGGATTTCCCAATCCCAGTTATTGGTATCTCTATCGAACCAAAATCACAAGCTGACATTGACAAATTAGGTATCGGTCTTAGTAAATTATCAGAAGAAGATCCAACATTTACAGTTCATACCGACGAACAATCTGGTCAAACAGTTATTGAAGGTATGGGTGAGCTTCACTTGGAAATTATTATCGATCGTTTGAAACGCGAATTTAAAGTAGAGTGTAATCAAGGTCGTCCTCAAGTTGCTTATAAAGAAACTATTACGCAAACCGTTACCATACGTGAGGTTTATAAAAAACAATCGGGTGGTCGTGGTAAATTTGCTGATATCATTGTAAAAGTTGGTCCAAAAGACGAATCTTTTGAAGGCGGCTTACAATTTGTTGATGAAGTAAAAGGTGGTAATATTCCTAAAGAATTTATTCCATCAGTACAAAAAGGTTTCCTCGCTGCTATGAAAAATGGTGTTTTGGCTGGTTTCCCAGTCGAATCATTAAAAGTAGTATTGACCGATGGTTCTTATCACGCAGTTGACTCTGACCAATTATCGTTCGAAATTTGTGCTCAAATCGCTTATAAAAATGCGTGTGCCAAAGCTCGTCCTACCTTGTTGGAACCAATTATGAAATTGGAAGTGGTAACTCCAGAAGAAAATATGGGTGATGTTATAGGTGACTTAAACAAGCGTCGTGGTCAAGTAGAAGGTATGGAATCGAGCCGTACAGGTGCGCGTATTGTGAAAGCGAAAGTGCCATTGTCAGAAATGTTTGGTTATGTAACAGCTTTACGTACTATTTCATCAGGTCGTGCTACTTCATCAATGGAATTCTCACATTATGCCGAAGTTTCTAACTCAATTGCTAAAGAAGTAGTTGCAGAAGCTAAAGGTCACGTAGAATTATTGTAAAAAAACTTTGACTAATAGAGGCATTAGCGAATGACTCTTAATGTTTCTATTAGTCATTACAAATAAATTAATTTAAAATAAAACAAAGACATGAGTCAGAAAATCAGAATCAAACTCAAATCTTACGATCACAATTTAGTTGATAAATCGGCTGAAAAAATCGTAAAAACAGTGAAAGCTACTGGTGCAGTAGTAAGTGGTCCAATTCCACTTCCAACTCACAAACGTATTTTTACTGTGAACCGTTCTACTTTCGTAAATAAAAAATCGCGCGAACAATTTCAATTGTCTTCGTACAAACGTTTGATTGATATTTATAGTTCAACTGCACAAACAGTGGATGCGTTGATGAAACTTGAATTACCTTCAGGTGTAGAAGTAGAAATCAAAGTGTAGTTCTAAACAAACAGAGATAGAAAAAAATGCGGGTATTACCCGTAACTTATAACTAATAATAATTTAATTGAAATGCCAGGATTAATTGGAAAGAAAATCGGAATGACATCCGTTTTCAGTGCCGAGGGTAAAAATTTACCATGCACTGTTATCGAAGTTGGTCCCTGTGTAGTTACGCAAGTCAAAACCGTTGAAACAGACGGTTATTGTGCCATTCAATTAGGGTTTGAAGACAAGACTGAAAAGCATGCCAACAAACCTGAAATGGGACACTTTAAACTTTCAGGCGCAACTCCAAAGAGACACTTGGTTGAGTTCAAAGGATTCGGAGACGAATTCAAATTGGGTGACGCACTTACCGTAGAATTGTTGGAAGAAAACGAGTGGATAGACGTTATCGGAACCTCAAAAGGAAAAGGTCACCAAGGTGTTGTAAAACGCCATGGATTTGCTGGTGTAGGACAAGCAACACACGGTCAACACAACCGTTTGCGTGCTCCAGGTTCACTGGGTGCAGCGTCTTACCCTGCCAAAGTATTTAAAGGTATGCGTATGGGTGGTCGCACAGGTGGCGATCGTGTAACTGTACAAAACTTACAAGTAATTAAAGTAATCCCAGAACACAATCTTTTACTCGTGAAAGGGTCTGTACCTGGAGCTAAAGGTTCAATCGTAATAATTGAGAAATAATGGAACTGAGTGTATATAACATAAAAGGAGAAGACACCGGAAGAAAAGTTGCATTAAACGATTCTATTTTCGGTATTGAGCCTAACGACCATGCTATTTACTTGGACGTTAAACAATATTTGGCTAACCAACGTCAAGGCACACACAAATCAAAAGAACGTAGCGAATTATCGGGTTCAACTCGTAAACTCGGACGTCAAAAAGGTGGTGGCGGTGCTCGTCGTGGTGATATTAAATCACCTTTATTGGTTGGCGGTGCTCGCGTATTTGGACCAGTTCCACGCGATTATAGCTTTAAATTGAACAAAAAACTAAAACAGTTAGCGCGTAAATCTGCTCTGTCATACAAAGCAGCTAAAGGCGAAATTGTAGTCGTTGATTCAATCAGTTTTGAGGCTCCAAAAACTAAGGAATTTATAGCAATGATGAATAGTTTGAAAATATCTGATAAAAAGTCACTTATAATTTTATCAGAACCAAATAAAAACGTATATTTGTCAGCTCGTAATTTGTCAAAGGCAAAAGTCTCAAATATTTCAGAATTAAGTACTTACGGAATTCTGGACTGTTCGGCTTTAGTCCTCGTTGAGGCAGCAGTTGCACAAATCGAACAACACTTTAACGCATAAGGAGGCAAAATATGGCAATTATCATAAAACCGATCGTTACGGAGAAGATGAACAAAATCGGCGAGAAATTTAATCGTGTAGCTTTTCGGGTGATACCAAAAGCTAACAAATTAGAGATTAAACAAGCCGTCGAAGCTCTGTACAACGTAACCGTAGTGAGCGTAAATACCTCTAATGTAGATGGTAAGGCAAAAAGCCGCTTTACAAAAAGTGGCGTCATCAATGGTCGCGCATCAGCTTATAAAAAAGCTGTAGTGACATTGAAAGATGGAGATTCAATTGATTTTTATAGCAACATTTAATAAACAAAAATGGCTGTACGTAAATTAAACCCCACAACACCGGGGCAGAGACACAAGATTATTGGTGCATTCGACACAATTACTGTCGGTACACCAGAGAAATCTCTTGTAATAGGTAGTTTTGGAAAATCTGGAGGTCGTAACAACACCGGAAAGATGACCATGCGCTACTTAGGTGGAGGACACAAGAGAAAATACAGAGTAATTGATTTTCGACGTAACAAAGATGGTGTTCCAGCAACCGTAAAAAGCATTGAGTACGATCCAAATCGTACTGCTCGTATTGCTTTGTTGTATTACGCTGATGGAGAAAAAAGTTACATTCTTGCACCAAATGGATTGCAAGTTGGTCAAATATTACTCTCAGGTGCGCAAGCCGCTCCTGAAGTTGGAAATACACTTCCTCTAGGAAGCATTCCACTCGGTACGACGGTTCATAATATTGAACTTCGTCCAGGTCAAGGTGCTGCTTTCGTTCGTTCAGCAGGAACTTTTGCACAAGTAACTTCACGTGAAGATAAATACGTTATCGTAAAATTACCTTCAGGTGAAACGCGCAAAATTCTTGGAACGTGTAAAGCTACCGTTGGAAGTGTAGGAAATGCTGACCATGCCCTCGAAAGATCAGGTAAAGCAGGTCGTAGCCGCTGGCTTGGACGTCGTCCTCGCGTTCGCGGTGTAGCAATGAACCCAGTCGATCACCCAATGGGTGGTGGCGAAGGACGTGCGTCAGGTGGTCATCCACGTTCACGCAAAGGCTTGTTGGCGAAGGGTAAGAAAACCCGTGCTCCTAAAAAGCAATCAAGCCAATATATTATTGAAAGAAAGAAAAAATAACGCTTAAAGAACAGTAAATAATATGAGTCGTTCATTAAAAAAAGGACCGTATATCAATTTGAAACTCGAAAAAAGAGTGCTTACTATGAATGAAAACGGTAAAAAAACCGTTACTAAGACATGGGCACGCGCTTCGATGATTTCGCCTGATTTCGTAGGTCACACAATTGCAGTTCACAACGGTAATAAATTTATCCCTGTGTATGTTACAGAAAATATGGTTGGACACAAACTCGGTGAGTTTTCTCCTACACGTAGTTTCCGTGGCCATGGTGGTAAAAAGAAATAATCCGTTGCACATTAATTTTGTAAAACAAAAAAAACAGAAATAAAAATGGGTGCAAGAAAAAGAATATCTGCCGAAGAAAGAAAAGAAGCCCTGAAGTCAATTTACTTTGCGAAATTGAACAATGTACCTACTTCGCCTCGTAAGATGCGTTTGGTAGCTGACATGATTCGCGGTATGGAAGTGAACAAAGCACTAAGTGTTTTGAAATTTTCTACCAAAGAAGCTTCAGGAAGAATGGAAAAATTACTTCGCTCTGCGATTTCAAACTGGGAACAAAAAACAGAACAGAAAGCAGAGAACGGTAATTTATACATCAGTGGAGTACATGTAGACTCTGCTCGTATGCTCAAAAGATTACGTACCGCTCCGCAAGGACGTGGATACCGTATTCGTAAACGTTCGAATCACGTAACGATGTTTGTAGATACAAAGAATACTAATGATAACCAAATTTAAGCTAGATGGGACAGAAAATTAATCCGATTAGCAACCGCCTTGGTATTATTCGCGGTTGGGATTCAAACTGGTATGGTGGTAACAATTATGGTGACACCCTACTTGAAGACAGCAAAATCAGAAAATACCTCAATGCCCGTCTTGCTAAAGCCAGTTTATCAAGAATCATTATAGAACGCACACTGAAACTTGTTACTATCACAGTCTGCACTGCTCGCCCCGGTATGATTATCGGTAAGGGTGGACAAGAAGTCGATAAGTTGAAGGAAGAACTGAAGAAAATTACAGACAAAGATGTTCAAATCAATATCTTTGAAGTAAAACGCCCCGATTTAGATGCCGTAATTGTTGCCAACAACGTTGCTCGTCAAATCGAAGGCAAAATCGCTTATCGTCGTGCTACGAAAATGGCTATCGCCTCTACCATGCGTATGGGCGCTGAAGGTATCAAAATACAGGTATCTGGTCGTTTGAATGGCGCCGAAATGGCTCGCTCAGAAATGTATAAAGAAGGTCGTACTCCTTTACACACATTCCGTGCAGACATCGACTATTGTCATGCAGAAGCTTTGACAAAAGTTGGTCTTATTGGTGTAAAAGTTTGGATTTGCCGTGGTGAAATTTATGGTAAACCAGATTTATCTCCACAATTCGCTACTGCAAAAGACGGCGGACGTGGACCAGCCAATACTGATAGAGGCAACAACAATAAGGGCTTCAGAAAGAGAAAGAAATAATTTATCGAACGAATTTGAATTTTACAAATTATGTTACAACCTAAAAAGACAAAATACAGAAGACAGCAAGATGGCCATCCTAAAGGCATTGCTCAGCGAGGAAATCAGCTGGCGTTCGGTTCTTTTGGTATCAAATCGTTAGGAACAATATGGATTACAGGTCGTCAAATTGAAGCAGCTCGTGTGGCAGTAACTCGCTACATGCAACGCCAAGGACAAATTTGGATCCGCATTTTTCCAGACAAACCGATTACAAGAAAACCTGCTGATGTACGTATGGGTAAGGGTAAAGGTGCTCCCGAAGGCTTCGTGGCACCAGTTAGCCCTGGCCGTATGCTTATCGAAGTAGAAGGTGTATCGTTTGACGTTGCTAAAGAAGCTTTACGCTTGGCAGCTCAAAAATTACCGATTGCTACTAAGTTCGTCGTAAGACGTGATTATGACCCAAATCAAAACGTATAAGGATTATGAAAACCAGAGAAATAAAAGAATTAACAACAAATGAAATTCAGGAACGCTTGGACGGTGAAAGAGAACACTTATCTCGTCTAACCCTGAATCACGCCATTTCTCCACTTGACAATCCCGTTCAAATAAGAGAATCTCGTAAAACAGTTGCTCGTTTTGCGACAGAATTGCGTCAACGTGAACTTAAACAACAATAATGATTATCCAAATGGAAACAAGAAATTTAAGAAAAGAAAGAGTCGGTGTTGTTTTCAGCAATAAAATGGATAAGTCCATTACAGTTGCAGTGAAATGGAAGGAAAAACACCCCATTTATGGTAAATTCGTGAATAAAACGAAGAAATACCACGCGCATGACGAAAAAAATGAGTGCAATATCGGTGATACCGTAAGCATTATGGAAACTCGTCCATTGAGTAAAACCAAGAGATGGAGATTAGTAGAAATTATCGAAAGAGCTAAGTAATTATGATACAACAAGAATCCAGACTTAGAGTAGCCGATAACAGCGGAGCAAAAGAAGTTTTGTGTATCCGCGTATTAGGTGGAACAGGAAAACGTTACGCTAGCATTGGCGACGTAATTGTAGTGACCGTTAAGAGTGCAATCCCATCAAGTGATGTGAAAAAAGGTAGTGTCTCAAAAGCAGTCGTAGTACGTACACGAAAAGAAGTTCGTCGTCCAGACGGTTCTTATATTCGTTTCGACGATAACGCTTGCGTATTATTGGGCGGTACAGGCGAAATACGCGGAAGTCGTATCTTTGGCCCAGTAGCTCGTGAATTACGCGCTACTAATATGAAAATTATTTCACTTGCACCAGAAGTGCTTTAACAAATAGAAAAACAGTAAAATAATGAGTAAGTTACACATAAAAAAAGGTGACACCGTTTACGTAAATGCAGGTGAAGACAAAGGCAAAACCGGTCGTGTATTGGAAATGCTAGTTGACAAAAACCGTGCTATCGTCGAAGGTGTAAATTTGGTATCGAAAAGTGCCAAACCTAACGCTAAAAATCCACAAGGTGGAATTGAAAAGAAAGAAGCTGCATTGCATATATCGAACTTAAACGTAGTAGATCCTAAAACAGGAAAAGCAACACGTATTGGTCGTCGCGAAAATGCAGAAGGCAAATTAGTTCGCTATTCTAAAAAATCAGGGGAGGACATTAAATAATGAGAACAGATAGCTTAAAACAAGAGTACTCGGAACGCATTGTTCCTGCTTTGACTAAGGAATTTGGTTACAAATCCGTTATGGAAGTGCCTCGTCTTCACAAAATAGTACTGAACCAAGGTTTAGGAATTGCTGTGGCTGATAAAAAAATCATTGATACAGCAATCGTAGAAATGTCTACTATTACTGGTCAAAAAGCCGTGCAAACTCTTTCCAAAAAGGACATCGCTAACTTTAAATTACGTAAAAAAATGCCTATCGGTGTGCGCGTAACTTTAAGAGATAAAAAGATGTACGAATTTTTGGAACGTTTGGTGAAAGTCGCTTTACCTCGTATTCGTGACTTCAAAGGTATTGAATCCAAACTCGATGGACGTGGTAATTACACGTTGGGTATCACCGAACAAATTATTTTCCCAGAAATCAATATTGATGGGATTTCAAAAATGTTGGGTATGAACATTACCTTTGTAACAACTGCAAAAACCGACGAAGAAGGTTTTGCCTTGTTGAAAGAATTCGGATTACCATTTAAGAAACACTAATAAAGAGATAAGAAAATGGCAAAAGAATCAATGAAAGCTCGCGAAGTAAAACGCGCTAAAATGGTTGCTAAATATGCTGATAAACGCAAAGCGTTATTGGCTGCTGGCGATTATGAATCACTTCAGCTTTTACCTAAAAATGCGTCGTATGTACGTTTACACAACCGTTGTAAAATTACCGGTCGTCCAAAAGGTTACATGCGTCAATTTGGGGTTTCGCGTATTCAGTTTCGCGAAATGGCTTCAGCTGGCTTGATACCAGGTGTAAGAAAAGCTAGTTGGTAGTATTTATAACGATGATTTACTCTTTTTGTTGAAGGAGTAAATCGCCGTTTCAATATCAGATAGAGATATTAACTAAATATTGTCCCGATAGACGGGATCAATTTAATTTTAATTTTATGACAGATCCAATTGCAGATTATTTAACTAGATTAAGGAACGCCATTCAAGCTAATCATAGAGTGGTAGAGATTCCTGCATCTAATTTGAAAAAAGAAATTACAAAAGTTCTTTTTGACAAAGGCTACATCTTAAACTATAAGTTTGTAGATGAAGGCGTTCAAGGCACAATTAAAGTAGCTTTGAAGTACGATCCCGTTAACAAAGTTAACGCGGTGAGAAAATTGATTAGAGTATCAACACCAGGTTTACGTAAATATGTTGGGCACAAAGATATGCCACGTGTGTTGAACGGTTTGGGTATTGCTATTCTTTCTACATCGAAAGGTGTAATGACCGACAAGGAAGCTCGCGATCAAAAGATTGGCGGCGAAGTTTTATGTTACATCTATTAACGAAGGAGGAAGAATAATGTCAAGAATAGGAAAATTACCAATCGAAATACCTGCTGGTGTTACAATTACCGTAAATAACGGCGAAGTAACCGTGAAAGGTGCTAAAGGTGAGTTAAAACAAAAGGTTAATCCAGCTATCACTGTTCAAGTGGAAGATGGTACATGTCTTGTAACTCGTCCAAACGATGAAAAAGAAAATCGTGCTATGCATGGTTTATATCGCTCTTTAATCCACAACATGGTTGTTGGGGTTTCAGAAGGCTACAAAAAAACGCTCGAACTTGTTGGGGTTGGTTACCGCGCTTCAAGCAATGGTCAAGTATTAGAACTTGCCCTAGGTTATACCCACAATATATTTTTAAGTTTACCTGAAGAAATTCAAGTACAAACAGTTTCAGAACGTAATCAAAATCCATTAATTATTTTCGAAAGTTTTGATAAACAATTAATTGGACAAGTTTGCGCAAAGATTCGTTCGTTCCGTAAACCTGAACCTTACAAAGGAAAAGGTGTTAAATTTAAAGGTGAAGTTGTTCGTAGAAAAGCTGGTAAAACAGCAGGTAAATAATTTACGTAAACTAGTAAGATTATGATTGGAAAATTAGAAAGAAGATTAAAGATAAAAGCACACATTCGTCACAAAGTGAACGGTACTGCAGAACTACCTCGTTTGACGGTATTTCGTAGTAATTCACAAATTTACGCACAAGTAATTGACGATGTTGCAGGCAAAACATTGGCTTCGGCTTCTTCATTGGGAATTAAAGATAAGATGACCAAAAAAGAACAAGCTGCCAAAGTGGGCGAACTTGTTGCTAAAAAAGCGCAAGAAAGTGGTGTAACTGTAGTGGTTTTCGACCGTAATGGTTACTTATATCATGGAAGAGTGAAAGAATTGGCAGAAGCTGCTCGTAAAGGTGGACTTAAATTTTAATAAAAACTATGTCAGAAAATAATAACAGAGTAAAATCAACAAGCGAATTTGAATTAAAAGATCGCTTGGTAGCCATTAATCGTGTTACAAAAGTTACAAAAGGGGGACGTGCATTTAGTTTCTCTGCTATCGTAGTGGTAGGTGATGAAAATGGCAAGGTTGGTTGGGGTTTAGGTAAAGCAGGTGAAGTCACTTCTGCTATCGCCAAGGGTGTTGAGTCAGCAAAGAAAAACCTAGTAAGCATACCAGTTCATAAAGGTACAATTCCTCACGCACAGGTTGCTCGTTTTGGAGGTGCTGAAGTTTTCATTCATCCTGCATCTCAAGGTACTGGTGTTGTAGCTGGTGGCGCGATGCGTGCGGTGCTCGAGAGTGTTGGTATTACAGACGTTTTGGCTAAGTCAAAAGGTTCTTCAAATCCTCACAACTTAGTTAAAGCAACATTTGCTGCTCTAACTTTATTGCGTGATGCCTATACTGTAGCACAGAATAGAGGTATTTCTATGGAAAAAGTGTTTAAAGGTTAAAACTAGATAATTATGGCAACGATAAAAATTCAACAAGTAAAAAGCAGAATCAAATGTCCTAGAGTTCAAAAACAAACTTTAGATGCACTTGGACTAAAAAAAATGAATGCCGTAGTTGAGCACGAAGCTACACCTTCTATTCTTGGAATGGTGAAGAAAGTGACACACTTGGTAAAAATAGTAGACTAAAACAATTGGTAAAATCTTTAAACAAACAAAAGATATGAATTTAAGTAATATTACGCCCGCTGCGGGTTCTGTAAAAACCAACAAACGTTTAGGCCGAGGTACAGGTTCTGGTAGAGGCGGTACCTCTACGCGTGGTCACAAAGGCCAAAAATCGCGTTCAGGTTACTCACGTAAAATCGGTTTCGAAGGTGGTCAAATGCCTTTACAACGCCGTTTGCCTAAATTTGGTTTCAAAAATATTAATCGTGTAGAATATAAAGCAATCAATTTAGAACTGCTTCAAACATTGTCTGAAGCAACTAAAGCTACTAAAATTGATGTTGCAGCTATGATACAAGCTGGTTTTATCACGAAACGCGAATTAGTAAAAGTATTGGCAAAAGGTTCGTTAACTGCTAAACTCGAAGTAGAAGCACACGCATTTTCTAAAGCTGCTGAAGACGCTATCGTCGCTGCTGGTGGAAGTGTAGTAAAATTGTAAAACAATGAAATTATTAGAGACTTTTAAAAATATTTGGAAGATTGAAGATTTGCGTGCCAAAATCTTAACGACGATTTTATTTATTTTAATCTATCGTTTTGGCTCTTTCATTGTTCTTCCAGGTATTGATCCGAGTACACTTACCGCGCTGAAAGGTCAAACTAGCGGTGGGTTACTTTCGTTGTTAGATATGTTCTCTGGAGGTGCTTTCTCTAATGCTTCGATTTTTGCATTAGGGATTATGCCTTATATCTCTGCTTCTATTGTTATACAATTGCTTACAATAGCAGTTCCGTATTTCCAAAAGATGCAAAGAGACGGTGAAAGTGGTCGTCGTAAAATGAATCAACTGACTCGTTATCTGACAGTTGGTATTCTTTTATTGCAAGGCCCTTCATATCTAATCAATTTAAGTGTTCAGTTGGGACAAGCTGGTGCAGCTTTACCATCTGGGTTTTGGTTTCAACTCTCATCAACACTTATTTTGTGTGCTGGCTCTATGTTTGTAATGTGGCTTGGCGAACGTATGACCGATAAAGGTATTGGTAATGGTATTTCTATGATTATCATGATCGGTATTATCGCTCGTTTCCCTTCTGCTATCATTCAAGAGTTTATTTCACGTTCAGGCGATGCTGGTGGTGGTTTAATTATGTTCCTTGCGGAAATAGTGATACTGCTTTTGGTTATTGCTGCAAGTATTTTATTAGTACAAGGTACTCGTAAAATTCCGGTACAATATGCTAAACGTGTGGTAGGTAACAAACAATATGGTGGTGTACGTCAATACATTCCTTTGAAAGTAAATGCGGCAGGTGTTATGCCTATCATCTTTGCTCAAGCTATTATGATGGTACCAATTATGCTTGCTGGATTTAATTCAGACGGTGTTGGTAACTTTATGCGAGTTTTCATGGATAATACCGGTTTTTGGTATAATTTTGTATTCGCACTTATGATCATCGCTTTTACCTATTTTTATACCGCTATTACTATCAATCCTACGCAAATGGCTGAGGAGATGAAACGTAATAATGGATTTATTCCAGGTGTAAAACCAGGTAAAAAAACGGCTGAATATATTGATATCATCATGTCGCGTATTACTTTACCAGGATCATTTTTCTTAGCAATGGTGGCTATTATGCCTGCATTTGCATCGATTTTTGGTATCACAAGTAGCTTTGCACAGTTTTATGGTGGTACATCACTGCTTATCTTAGTGGGTGTAGTACTAGATACGTTGCAACAAATTGAAAGTCATTTACTGATGAGACATTATGATGGTTTATTGAAATCAGGTCGCATTAAAGGTCGTACTGGCGGTATCGCAGCGTATTGATAAAATGATTTATTTAAAGACAGCAGAGGAGATTGAGTTGTTGAGAGAAAGCAACTTATTGGTTAGTAAAACTTTGGCAGAATTAGCAAAACTAGTGAAGCCAGGTGTTACAACTGCTCAGCTGGACAAAATAGCAGAAGAGTTTATCCGAGATAATGGAGCAATACCAGCGTTTAAAGGGTATGGAGGTTTTCCAGCATCTATTTGCACGTCGGTTAATGATCAAGTGGTACATGGTATTCCATCAGACCAAGTAGTTTTGAAAGATGGAGATATTATATCGATTGATTGTGGAACTTTTAAAAATGGTTTTGTGGGTGATTCTGCCTATACTTTTTGTGTAGGTGAAGTGAGCGACGAAATTAAAAAATTATTAGAAACCACAAAAGCTTCGTTATTCAAAGGAATAGAACAAGCTGTAGAAGGTAAACGTATTGGTGATATCGGAAATGCAGTACAATCTTATTGTGAAGCCCAAGGATATGGCGTAGTACGTGAAATGATTGGACATGGCGTTGGGCGTGATATGCACGAATCGCCAGAAGTACCAAATTATGGTCGTCGTGGATCTGGACCAATGTTGAAAACAGGCATGACTATTTGCATCGAACCTATGATTAATTTAGGTCGTAAAGAGTTACGCTTCGAGTCGGATGGTTGGACAACTCGCACGATTGATGGTAAATGTTCTGCTCATTTTGAACATGCAGTGGCAATTAGAAAAGGTAAAGCAGATATCCTTTCTGATTTTGGAATTATAGAAAACGTTTTAAGTAATCTGAATTAAATTTATGGCAAAACAGTCAGCAATAGAACAAGATGGTACGATATTGGAATCACTATCGAACGCTATGTTCCGCGTTGAATTGGAAAATGGGCATGAAATTACGGCTCATATCTCTGGCAAAATGCGTATGCATTACATTCGTATTCTCCCTGGTGATAGAGTAAAAGTTGAAATGTCGCCTTACGATTTAACCAAGGGTCGCATATCGTTTCGATATAAATAAATTTTCATAAAAATCATATCACATGAAAGTAAGAGCATCTATTAAAAAGCGTAATGACGATTGTAAAATCGTTCGAAGAAAAGGACGCTTGTATGTTATTAACAAAAAGAATCCCAAGATGAAACAACGTCAAGGGTAATTTTAAAAAACAGTTTATGGCTATAAGAATTGTAGGAGTAGATTTACCCCAGAATAAACGTGGGGAAGTTGGATTGACTTATATCTACGGAATAGGTCGCAGTAGTGCACGCAAGATTTTAGTAGAGGCCGGTGTTGATTTCGACACTAAAGTTCAAGATTGGACAGATGACCAAGCTGCTAAAATTCGTGAGATCATTGGCGGAACCTTCAAGGTGGAAGGTGAACTTCGCTCTGAAGTGCAAACGAACATTAAGCGATTAATGGATATCGGTTGTTACAGAGGTGTACGTCACCGTATTGGCTTGCCACTTCGTGGTCAAGGAACTAAAAACAATGCACGTACACGTAAGGGCAAGAAGAAAACAGTTGCTAATAAGAAAAAAGCAACTAAGTAATTAACTACATTAAAATTAGAAGCTGATATGGCAAAGAAAACAGTAACAACCAAGAAACGGGTCGTTAAAGTAGATGGTGTAGGACAATTACACGTTCACTCATCATTTAATAACATCATTATAACTCTTGCTAATGGCGAAGGTCAAGTCATATCTTGGTCATCGGCTGGTAAAATGGGTTTCCGCGGTTCTAAAAAGAACACACCGTATGCTGCTCAAATGGCAGCTCAAGATTGTGCCAAAGTTGCATTTGATCTTGGTTTGAGAAAAGTAAAAGCGTATGTAAAAGGACCTGGTAATGGTCGCGAATCTGCTATTAGAACTGTACATGGTGCAGGCATCGAAGTAACAGAAATCGTAGACGTTACGCCACTGCCACACAATGGCTGTCGTCCCGCAAAACGCAGAAGAGTATAACATTTTAAAAATTTAAAGAAAAATGGCAAGATATACTGGACCAAAATCAAAAATTGCTCGCAGATTTGGTGAACCAATTTTCGGCCCTGACAAAGCTCAGGCTCGTAGAAACTATCCACCTGGACAACACGGTAACGCTCGTAAACGTAAAGTTTCTGAGTACGGTGTTCAGTTGAAAGAAAAACAAAAAGTGAAATACACTTATGGTGTATTAGAAAAACAATTCCGCAATTTATTCGAAAAAGCTCAGGCACACTCTGGTGTTACCGGTGAAATCCTGTTGCAATTGTTGGAATGTCGTTTAGACAATGTCGTTTATCGTTTAGGCATCGCCAAAACACGCTCAGCTGCTCGTCAGTTAGTATCGCATAAACACATTACAGTAGATGGTGAAGTAGTAAATATTCCCTCTTTTTCAGTAAAACAAGGTCACGTAATTGCTGTTCGTGAAAAAGATAAATCAATGAATATTGTTGTAGAAGCCTTGACTGGTTTTAACCACAGCAAATATCCTTGGTTAGAATGGGACAACACAGCTATGGCTGGTAAATTTTTACACACACCTGAACGTGCGGATATTCCTGAAAACATCAAGGAACAACTAATTGTTGAATTGTACTCTAAATAATTGTAGAATATGGCTATATTAGCATTTCAAAAACCAGACAAGGTAATTATGTTGGAAGCGAACGACTTTCAAGGTAAATTTGAATTTCGTCCGTTAGAACCCGGTTTTGGTATTACTATAGGTAATGCTTTGCGCCGCATTCTTCTCTCTTCTTTAGAAGGATATGCAATTACTTCAATTAAAATTGATGGAGTTGATCACGAATTTGCAACCATTCCAGGAGTAATCGATGATGTTACAAATATAATCCTCAATTTGAAACAAGTACGTTTCAAAGCAACCCAAGACAAAGCGGAAGGCGAAAAAATCACGCTTGCTGTTTCGGGTCGTGAGGCGGTAAAAGCTGGAGATTTAAATTCATTGTTAACAAATTTCGAAGTATTAAATCCAGAGCTTGTTTTGTGCAAGATGGATGTTTCTGCTTCATTCAGAATGGAGTTGACAATAGATAAAGGTCGAGGTTATTTACCAGCAGAGGAGAATAAATCGGTAACTGATGAAATCGGTGTTATTCCAATTGATGCAATTTTTACACCTATTCGTAATGTGAAATACGCGATTGAAAATTATCGTGTAGAGCAAAAAACGGACTATGAAAAATTGCTGTTGGATATTGATACTGATGGTTCAATTCACCCTAAAGAAGCATTGAAGGATGCCGCTCGTATTTTGATTCAACACTTTATGTTATTTTCTGACGAAAAAATTGCGTTGGATACAACAGACGGTGCTGGTCACGAAGAATTTGACGAAGAAGTTTTACATATGCGTCAAATGCTGAAAAGTAAATTGGTAGATCTTGACCTTTCGGTTCGTGCTATCAACTGCTTGAAAGCTGCTGATATTGAAACATTGGGTGGTTTGTGTAAAATAACACGCCCAGAATTGTTGAAATTCAGAAACTTCGGTAAGAAATCATTAACCGAGTTGGAAGCTAAGTTGGCAAGTTTGAACTTGTCGTTTGGCATGGATCTTTCGAAATATAAATTAGATAAAGATTAATAAAAAATGAGACATAATAAAAAATTCAATCATTTAGGTCGTAAAACAGCGCATCGTAATTCCATGTTATCGAACATGGCATGCTCGTTAATTCAACATAAACGTATTGCTACTACAACGGCGAAAGCTAAAGCGTTGAAGAAATTTGTTGAACCTCTTATTACAAAAAGTAAAGAAGACTCAACTAATTCTCGTCGTGTTGTATTTAGTACCTTACAGAATAAAGAAGCTGTGACTGAATTGTTCCGTGAAATCTCTCAAAAAGTAGCCAATCGTCCAGGTGGTTACACACGTATTTTACGTACAGGTTTCCGTCAAGGTGACGCTGCTGAAATGTGTATTATTGAGTTGGTTGACTACAACGAAAACATGTTGAAAGAGACAGTAGCTAAAAAAGCGACTCGTACTCGTCGTAGCAAAAAGGCTGTAGAAACTAAAGCTGTAGAAGTGGCACCAGTTGCTGAAACACCAGCTCCAGAAGCTGCTGCAGAATAAGAAGTTCATCATAGATGACACAAAAGAAGCATCCAATTTTCGGATGCTTCTTTTTATTTAGAGCTATTGTTGATGTAATTTTAGTATCTTTGTAAGGATTTAATATCGTAAGTTATGCAGAGAAAAGAAGTCAAACGGTTATCCCCCGATTTATTGCGTGAAGCATTGTGTTCGAATGGACCCGAAGCGGCTCTTCATTTGACAGAATTGTCAGTGTTGGAGGCGTGGAGTGAAGTGCTTGGTTCATTAACTCAGTACTCCACGAATTTAGAGTTTAAAGAGGGCACTTTATATGTTCGTATTACATCGGCTGTTTTGAGGAATGATCTCTTTATGCAGCGGTCCCAGTTGATTGAAAAAATCAACAATGCAATCGGTAGAAAAGTATTATACAGTATTGTTTTTCGATAAAATATAAATGGCAGAGCTTAATTATCTCTGCCATTTTTTTCTTGTTTCTGTTTTTCTTTTGCTGCTTTCTTTAGAGCTTGTTTTTTTTCTCGTTCTTTCTTTTTGACTTCTTGTTCTCTCTTAGTTTCTGCAGCACTTGCTTTCCAACCTTCCCAGAGTTCACCTAACGAGTTAAAACTTTCCCTATACACCAATCCAATCCCTTGGGTTGTCAAGGCGGTTTTAAACTCCTTATAATCGTTGGTGTGAGTATAAGCCTTGGCACTTAATTTCCCTGATTGTATGAGTGAGTATTCAAAGTCGAAATCGCCGATAAATTTCGATGCGGATAAGTTGTCGTCACGATAACCTACGTTACCATTCAATGTGATGCGGTTGTTAGGTGTGTATAAGAAGTTAAATTCATATTCATTGCTTCGATCATTTCCTTCGCCTGTACTTCTAAAATTAACACCAAAATTCCAATTGGTGAACATTTGAGAAGCCCAATTATTTAATTGCGACGAAAGAGTAGATGAGGCTACCGCCAAAAGATCATTTTGATTAACAAGTCCTGTCGTGGTACTTTTCAACGATTCGGGAGTGAAAAATTTACCAAGTATAAGCAAGTAGATGATTTGACGATTCATCATTTCATCGGTATTTACAACTGCTTGTAGTGCGCGATTCAACTCCTCTTCTGAGTTTGGTAAGTTTAAATCAAATTTGATATTTGGACTCATAATATTCCCAGTCAAATTCAAAATACACTGTACAGGAACAGTTGTTCGATTGCTTGATTCTAAGATACTTTTGTCAAGTATGTCCAGTAGCGATGCGTTGACTTGATACACTGCTCTGAGCGACACTAGTGGGTTATAAGGATCGCCATTCCACCCAATAGTACTACCTTGTCGGACTTTAAAATCTTTACGTAATGCATTTTGAAAGGTGAACAAATAGGATCCTTGTTCTATTTCAAAATTTCCATACATCTTAAACTCATCATTTTTCGTATTGTATTCCATCCGCAAATTCCCATCTCCTCTAGCTTTGATAATATCTCCAGCTTGTTGATCTACCAAGAGTTGAATTTCAGCGTTTGGATTGACATCAATCATAAGATTGAGGAATAGCTCATTGTCACTCGAGGTTGTCACTGGTTTAACGTTTGCTTTTTCAGGTTTTTTTGGTGCGTTTCGGTCGACGTAAGTGATAAACGCATTTTCTGTAGCTAAAGAACTTCCAAAAGGAACAATCAATTTGGAATTTTTCTCAGTCACGCCAGTTACGGTAATGTTTGTTCGGGCGTCATTCCCCGCGATAATAGCTTTGCCAGTGGCATAGGCTGTGCCGTAGAATGTTGAATTATCTTTTTTCGTTGTGTTTAAAACTTTCATTTTATTGGCATCCAACTCAATACGGTATTGTAAATTCTGAAAGTATTGATGAGTCAATAAGCCATTGAGTTTTCCTTTATTCCCTTCTGTATCGAAAATGGTAATATCCTTCAATTTGATATCGGTGGGAGTTACATGGATTGAATCACTAAAGAAATAGGTTGTTTGTAGGAATTCCACGCTAGCTTGCCCTTCTTCAACTAATGCTTCGACAGTTATCGTTACTTCTTCTTTGAGTGTATTGCCGTATACATGAATATCTCCAGAGCCATAACCGTTTACGTTTTGTAGCACGTTCGATAAATAATAATCCAAGAAACTTAAATTGAGTCGGTTTGCTTTTCCAGTCAAATCGAGGTAGTCTTTGGTGATATAAAAACTACCATCTATCACTCCTGTTGTATCGCGATTGTCGGCTATAACAACGCCTCCAAAGTTTATTTTTTTATCTACATTGTCCCAATCTGAAGTGGCGTGAACGTAACCCCAATAAGCTTTGTCGAACATGAAATTATTCACAGTTACATCAGCTTCTATAATTGGTTTTTCAAACAGACGTAAAATCTTAGCTTCGCCTGATGCACGTCCGCCAAATTCAATGGCAGCATGTTGCAACAATAAGTCGCTAATAAATTGTAGGTCGATATCGTGTAACTCTACCGCTAACACATCGTTTATAGATTTAGATCCTTTGCCGTTGATAAGAATGCGTTGATCTTCAGAACCAAAATTGAATTTCTTTATTTCGATAGTTTTGAAATCAGTGATTATATCCGCCGCCGCCATATCCCACACAATATTTTCTAATATTAACTGAGTAGGCAGAATTTGAGTGTGGACGTTTATCGTATTATTGATAGATTTAAAATGAGTCTTTGCTAGGATTTCGCCCGCTTGAACGACCTTTGGCAAGGCATTATTGAATGAAAAATGAGTGATCAGTGTATCATTTATCCCTTTTAAGTCGATATTAAATGAAAGTGTGTCGTTTCCTCTAGTCTTAGTTTGTGCTGATAATAAGCCGTTGATACGCTTATTCTTGTTATTAAGTTTGAAGTTGATATTATCAATAACCAGTTTTTTATTGTTGGCTACTCGAGGGATATGAACGTCCAACTCAAATGTTTTTTGAATGTCATTGTAATTGCCCGTAATCGTTGACGCTTCGGTTGTAAAAATTCCAAGATTTAAAACGTTGGCTAAATCTCTAATGCTTTCCAATTCAAATGCGAGGTGTAAATTATTGTGACTCGCAGGTTTTTTAATAGTGGCTTTGGTGGCGATTATAGGAAAATAAGTCGCTGCTGTTTGCATAATGCTATTTGAAAGCGATGCCAAGGTGAAATCTCCAAAAATGATTCCTGTTAGAATAGGCGATTCTATCGATAGTGTTCTGTTTTTACCATTCCCCGTTGTCGAGTTCGATTGCACAACAAAACGTTCTAACGCATAGTATTCTTGGTTATTTGTAAGCAGAATTGAGTCGATGACGATTTCTCCATTCATCTGGTCGATATTTGGCCCTGCAAATTCAGAGTTGATACCAAATGAAATTTCCAAATCAGGATTTTCAGTAGTGAGATTCAGTGCATAAGGGCGAAAATTTTTAACATCAGCATCGAAATTAAACAGATACGCATTGGCGTTTAAATTAACTTTTCCAACAAATTTCAATTGTCCATTGTTATCATTGATATCAACATCGCCCACAAAAGTTTTATTCGTATAATCGCCTTTTATCTTGATGTTGTTGTAGGTGTAATTCTTATAAGTGATAGCCGCAATGGTTAAGTCAGCGCTACTTTTTAGTGGTTTGGTTTTACCAATTTCGAGCTTAGTATTAACCCTAAAAGCAATGTCGCCCAGTTCGCTTCCGGGTGGCGTTATCCGTCCCAATTGTAGGCGGCTCGACTTGATATCGCCATTCAAATAGACGTCTTGCATCTTGTTTGATAATTCCAAGGCGACGTCTGTAGAAATGTTTCCTACCGCCGTATTTAGCTTCCCAAATAGCACCATATTATTGAAAAACCCTGCAATTTTACCACTATATTTACATCTTCCCAAATTTCTGAATTCGGAAGGAAGTAAAAATGGTTTTCGGGTGATACTGGCCACTAAATCTTGTAAACTACCTACTGTGAATCTAATTTCGTTGAGACTTGCATAGACGAAAGTTTCTTCTAAGTTCGGTAAACCCGAAAACTCGAAATCTCCGTCAAAAACAATATCTGAACCATAATGAAGATTTAAAGAGTTGGCTTTTATGTTATCCATGCGGCCAGATAATTTACAAGAGAGCATCGTGGCGCGTCGTAAATGGCCTAATTCTGGCAAAAAAGCTTGCAAATCTGGACAATAAACGTTAGAAGGAAGCAGTTCGGTTTTAATGCTTAACACGTTAATGTTTTGCAGTAAATCGCTTAAATGAGTGTATTTTAAAGATGTAGTATCAAATGCCAATTCTGTTTTGGGTAATTTGATTTTTAAAAATGGAACGACGCACGTTGAGTCGGTTAGGTGAAATTTTGTAACCAAATTGGAGAGGATAAAACCCGACTGTTCTTCAAAACTTAGGTTTTTAATCTCGCCAATGATATCTTCTTGTGAAAATTTATTGAGACTGAGAGTTGTGTTTAGTTTAGTGACGGCAATATCGTTAACTTTAAATGTGCCTTTGTTTTTCGGATTAAGTTTTTGGGCTGTATGTAGTGTAACTTTCCCATCTATTATTTCAATATTATCGATACGCAAGTTGATATTTTTAGTATCGCTTTTTGGTATTAAATCGGTTATGAAATCTAAATTTGTAGCACCATTTTCATCAATTTTAAGGTTGAAAACAGGTTTTATCAACTCTACAGTTTTGATATGTATTTCTTTGCGAAGCAGTGCCATTAATGAAATACGACCATGAAGTTTGTCTGCGCCAATCAATGTGTCGCCATCTAAATCTTCTATACACACATTTTTAAGGGCTATATTATTGAAAAAACGCATGTCGACATGCTCAATCGTAACGGTTGTTTGTAGTTTTTCCTCTAAATAATCGGTCATTTTATGCACCACAAAATTTTGTACCTTGTTGATATTCAACAAAATAGGAGGTGTTATAATCAACACGATGAGTGTTGATATAACAATGAGGATTATTTTAACCGATTTTTTTATACCTTTGGGCTTTAATTTGCAAATATAATAAGAATTTGTGTGACTTTTAAAGTAAAGTTTTAAAGAATTCAACGAGTGCCTCTAATTATCAAATTTCGCACTCCACTCTTCTGTTATTCGACTATTTATATGGATATTACAATTTTGGGTATAGAATCGTCTTGTGATGATACGTCGGCATCTGTTATTCGTAACGGGATTTTATTGTCGAACGTGATTGCTGGTCAAGCTATTCACGAATCGTACGGTGGGGTTGTCCCCGAATTGGCGTCTCGTGCGCATCAGCAAAATATTGTGCCCGTAGTTCATGAAGCATTGAAACGCGCTGGAATTGATAAATCCGAACTAAGTGCGATTGCTTTTACGCGCGGTCCAGGATTGTTAGGTTCTTTGTTGGTAGGAACTTCTTTTGCCAAAAGTTTAGCGCAGTCGCTCTCCATACCGCTCATAGATGTGAATCATTTGCAAGCACATGTTTTGGCGCATTTTATTCAAGAAAAAGAGAGTGAGACACCGCAACCTCAATTTCCGTTTTTGTGTTTGTTGGTTTCTGGTGGAAACTCACAAATTATTTTAGTAAAAAGCTATTCCGATATGCAAATTGTTGGTCAAACAATTGACGATGCCGCTGGTGAAGCATTCGACAAATGTGCTAAAGTGATGGGTTTACCCTATCCTGGCGGGCCTTTTATTGATAAGTTAGCGAAAGAGGGAAATCCAATCGCCTTTAAATTCAATAAGCCACATCTCACCGGTTACGATTACAGTTTTAGCGGTTTGAAAACTTCATTCCTCTATTTCCTGCGCGATCAAGTGAAACTGAATCCTGATTTTATCGAAGAGAATAAAGCCGATTTATGTGCGTCGTTACAAAAAACAATTATAGATATTTTGATGAAGAAATTGGAGTTAGCTGCCAAAGATTTGACTATCAATCAAGTGGCTGTGGCTGGCGGTGTTTCGGCAAATTCTGGTTTGCGCAATGCTTTTTTGGAATACGGACAACGTAAAAAATGGCAAGTATTTATTCCTAAATTCGCTTTTACCACCGACAATGCTGCTATGGTAGCGATTACGGGTTATTTTAAATATAAAGCAAATGACTTTTGCGATATTTCACTACCGCCATTTTCACGTGTAACTTTCTAAAGATGACTTACAAAGATTTAAAAAATACGTTGGTACCTTATGCTGGAATTATCCGCTTTCTGATAATTTTAGTGATAAGCCATTTTGCCTGGAAATTCACAGTGTTGGGCGACGAATCAACGAATCAAGTTCTGTTTTTTGGTCTGAACATTTCAGCACCATTTATTTGGATGAGCGAGCATATTGCTTCTGTCAATTATCTAGTTATGAATTGGTTTGGTTATGAGGTTGAGCTCGTTGACGATACTATTATACGCTTTGCTACTGGCCATGGTGCACGCATTGTGTGGAGTTGTACCGGCATCAAGCAATCTTATATATTTTTGTGTCTCATCTTATTTAGTCGTGGTCCGTGGCAGCACAAATTATGGTTTATTCCATTGGGTATTTTGGTCTGTTATGTGGTTAATATTGCCCGTATTACGGGTTTGAATATGATTATTTATAACTATCGCGAGTGGTTCGATTTTTTACACGAACATCTGTTTAAATATATTTTCTACGGTATTTTATTTTTATTGTGGGTGTGGTGGGAAGAAAAATTCGCTCTATTGTCTCGTAAAAAGAGACTTGATACTTAATATAAAAAAAGGCTACAGAATTATTCAGTAGCCTTTTTTATTGTAATGTCTTTAGTTATTGTTTGGACAATTGTATGTCGCGAATCATCAGTTGCATCGAAGTGGCACCATTGAATGTATTCTCTTCTAAGGTGTAACAAATATCAAGTGGATTTAACGCTTTAAGATGTTCGTTGTAGTCGCTCATGCGAAAAGCGATGCCACTGATTACATTTTCACTACTCGAATCAACTAACTCAAGCTTTAAGTGTTCTTGTTCTTTTCCTACTGGGCGACTTTTTTCTTCATAATCAAATACGCGGCGCGTACAAAAGATAGGTTTCATATTACCTGGCCCAAACGGACTAAATTGTTTCAAAATACGGAAAAACTTAGGAGTTAAATCGCCAAAATTCAGTTCCGAATCTATTTCAATTTGAGGAACTAATTGGTTCTCTTGGATGTTTTTTGTCACGTAATCTTCAAATCGGTGTCTGAATTCTTCCAAATTTTCCTCTTTCATTGTTAATCCAGCCGCATACATGTGTCCTCCAAAATTTTCGAGTAAATCGCGGCAACTATCTATGGCACTATACAAATCGAAACCTTGAACCGAACGTGCTGAACCACTGATAAATCCATTTGCTTTGGTCAGAACAATGCTAGGTTTATAATACTCTTCGCACATACGCGATGCTACAATTCCCACAATTCCTTTACTCCATTCTGGGTTATAAAGAACGATAGAGCGGCAGTTTTTTAAATCTTGGTACGTTGATAAAGATTCTTTTGCCTCTTCTGTTGTGCGTTTATCGACATCTCTTCGTGCGTCGTTGTAATCGTTGATACAAGCACTTTTTTCCTTCGCAAAAAGAGGGTCGTGCGAAGTTAATAATTCTACAACTTCGTGTCCTGATTGCATGCGACCAGAAGCATTAATGCGCGGACCAATTTTAAAGACAATATCGCTAACGGAAATCTCTTTACCAGTTAATCTACAAATATCAATAATGGCTTTTAGCCCAAGACTTGGACTTTCGTTTAATTGTTTCAATCCATAATAGGCCAAAATGCGATTTTCTTCGGTCAGTGGTACAATATCGCACGCAATACTAACGGCGACTAAATCCAACGACGGTTGAAGTAACGCAAAATCAATTTTATTGTTTAGCGCAAAAGCGTGCATAAACTTAAAGCCGACGCCACAACCCGACAGATGTTTATATGGATAGGTACAATCATCTCGCTTGCTGTCGAGTACGGCAACTGCGTCTGGCAAACTGTCGTCTGGAGTGTGATGGTCGCAAATGATGAAGTCGATGCCAGCGTCTTTCGCATAAGCCACTTTATCAATCGCTTTTATGCCACAATCAAGGGCAATGATCAATGAAAAGTTATTTTCCTTGGCAAAGTCGATCGATTGATACGATATTCCATACCCTTCGGTATATCGGTCAGGGATGTAAAAGTCTATGGTGTTCGTAAATTGCGATAAAAATAGATATACCAACGCCACAGCCGTAGTTCCATCCACATCATAATCGCCATAAATGAGGATTTTTTCTTTTTTTGAGAGTGCTTTGTTCAGACGTTCTACTGCTTTATCCATATCTTTTATAAGAAATGGGTCGTGCAAATCATTCAAATCAGGTCTAAAAAATTTTTTCGCTTCTTCAAATGTGTTTATTCCTCTCTGTACCAATAATTTAGTCAGAATAGGGCTCACACCTAACGCCTCTGTCATTTGCGTTTGGTCTAGTTCTTGTTCGGGTGTGAGTGAGTTGAAATTCCATTGATTAATCATTATTATGTTTGTTTTTGTTGACGTTTTAGAGCGGTTTAAATAGCTAAACTTCTGTTTATGAGTGAAAAACACATTTAGCTGAAATGTATAAAACCAACTTTAAAGATACTCAATTTTCTTGGAAAATAACAGAGTCGATTTTGCTTTTTGAAAATTTATTGCTTTATGATATTAATATCGTTTAAATAGGCTATTTTTGCAAATAAAATTGAGATTATGACGTTAGATATTAAACAGGCGGTAGAAGTATTGCGTCAAGGAGGCGTTATTTTGTATCCCACAGATACTATTTGGGGTATTGGATGTGATGCAACGTGTGAGGCCGCTGTACAAAAAGTGTATGATATTAAAAAACGGATTGATTCCAAGGCACTACTTGTATTGGTTGATAGTGAAGCGAAACTACAAGGATATGTCGACGAAGTGCCCGATGTCGCATGGGATTTAATTGAATTGAGTGAAAAGCCATTGACCATTATTTATTCAGGAGCAAAAAACCTAGCGAACAACCTAGTTGCATCTGACGGGACTGTGGGCATTCGCATCACAAACGAGCGATTTTCTAAACGTTTATGTGAATCTTTTCGTAAGCCAATAGTGTCAACTTCAGCCAACATAAGTGGTTCTTTGGCACCTAGTTGTTTTCAAGATATATCCGATGATATTCTTTCGGCTGTTGATTATGTCGTACAATACCGTCAGGATGATTTGTCCAAAGCCATGCCTTCGAGCATTATTAAATTGGGAGTCGCAGGAGAAATTAAAATTATTCGACCATAAACTATGATCTCACGTAAAAGTATTGCACTGTATATACTCTTTGATTGGATAGCTGCCATTAGTGTGTGGCTTCTGTTTTATACGTTTCGTCGTGTAGTAAACGATATGCCGCTATTTGGCGATATGCCTATTTTTATGCCCTCGTTTAATTTTTATTTAAGTATGTCGTTGTATCCTATTCTGAGTTTAGGAGTGCATTATTTATCTGGTTTTTACAATCGTTCGCGGAGTCGTTCACGCGTGACGGAATTTCTCACCACTTTTTTCACAGCTGTTTTTATCTCTTTGATAGCTTTTTTTGCTATGATCATTGACGATGTGGTTATTTCTTATACTTTTTATTACAAGTCGTTTTTAGTCTTACTATTTTTGCAATTCTTCATAACGTATCTGTTTAGATTAGTTATAACCAATCGAAGTTATTCACAGATTCGAAATGGTACAAATGTGATTCCTGTTTTGGTACTTGGCACTGGTAATGTCGCTCGAAAAGTAACGTATGAATTAGAGAATAAATTACGAAAATATGGTCGGTCAATCGTGGGTTATGTGCAGATGGATGACGAGTCTTCACCATTGGATTTGTCTGTTCTAGGTAGTATGCAGGAAATTGACACGATTATGGAAGACCATCATATTCAGTCTGTTATCATTGCCACGGATAAAGTGGAAGAGACTAATTTGTATTCCATTATCAATAGTTTAATGAAGTATGATGTAGATATTCAATTTCCACCTCGTTCGTTTGAAATTTTAACAGGACGTGTGCGTTTGCATGATATTGATTCTACGCCGTTTGTCACGTTGACACAACCCTCAATGGCTCCTTGGCAACAGTCGGTAAAACGTCTGTTTGACATTGTGACAAGCCTGGTTTCAATCATTCTATTTTTTCCACTCATGGTGTATATCGCTTTTCGTGTGAAACGCGATTCCAAAGGTACTGTTTTTTACAAACAAGAACGTATTGGAAAAGATGGAAAACCGTTTAAAATGTATAAATTTCGGACGATGTATGTTGGATCAGAAGAAAATGGACCACAGTTGTCGTCGCTTAATGACGAGCGCATAACGCCATTTGGAAAGGTTATGCGTCACTATCGACTAGATGAATTGCCCCAATTTTGGAACATTCTTAAAGGCGATATGTCGGTGGTTGGCCCTCGTCCCGAACGTCGTTATTTTATCGATAAAATAGAAGAGATAGCACCTTATTATTGCTTGATTTATAAGATTCAGCCGGGTTTATTGTCGTGGGGACCGATTAAAATTGGTTATTCTGATACGATTGAAAAAATGGTTGATCGTCTTAATTATGACATCATTTATATGGATAATATGACTTTAATAAACGATTTGAAGATTATGATTTATAGTCTTGAAGTCATTGTTAAAGGCCGCGGTGTATAGCTTCTTCTTCCTAAAGTTCATTTGGCATAACAATTGACTTACTTAAGCAAGAGTTAACTTTTTTGGAGGTTAAACTGTTAGCTATTAGTAAGTTTTGTTATTTATACGTGCTAGGTTAAATGATATTTCACTGCTATTTTGGCAGCTAAGTGTTATTTTGTCAGCTACATTCTTTTTGATATGAAAATAGTATTTGAAAATATGTTTGGAGATGAAACCACGGATGTTCAGAGCGATTTTATTCCTTTGATGTCCGATGAAGATAGCACGCCGCTTGCTTGCAAGTCAGGTGATGTGATGCCTGTGTTGCCATTGCGTAATATGGTATTGTATCCTCAGGTGGTAATGCCAGTTTCGGTGGGTCGTAAAAAGTCGCTAAAATTAGTGCGCGAAGTTTATAATAATAGTGGAGAAATTTTCGTAACTGCCCAGCGCGAAGCGCGTGTGGAGGATCCTAACTTCGAAGATTTGTTTGCTATTGGAACCATTGCACGTATTATTCGTATTTTGGAAATGCCCGATGGATCAACAACCGTTATTTTACAAGGTAAACAACGCGCTAAAATGTCTCAAGTCACGGCGGTTGAGCCTTATATGATGGCCAGCGTTGAGCTGATGACCGAGTCTTATCCCAAAGAAGATGACCGTGTTTTTGCGGCTTTGTTGGAAGCAATTAAAGAATTAGCAGTCAAGATAATTACAAATTCTGCTTCGATGCCGGAAGAGGCGTCTTTTGCTATTCGTAATATCGACCACCCAAATTCACTCATTAATTTTATTTGTGCTAATTTTGGTTTAAAACTTCTTGAGAAAGAGCGTTTGCTAGAGTTGGACGATATGACAGAGCGTGGTTATCAGTTGTTGGATGTGTTGACCAAAGAGTCACAATTGCTCGAAATTAAAGCGTCGATTCAATCGAAAGCGCGTTTGGATATGGATCAACAACAGCGCGAATACTATTTGCAGCAACAGATGAAAACCATTCAGGAAGAGTTGGGTGGCGGTGGTGCTGAAAAAGAGATAAGCGTTTTTCGTGAAAAAGCCAAAACGAAAAAGTGGGATGCTAAAACGGCTGAAATGTTTCAAAAGGAGTTAGCAAAATTTGAACGTACCAATCCTCATGCACCTGATTATTCAGTGCAATTGAATTATTTGGAAACGTTTGTTAGTTTGCCTTGGAACGACTATACAAAAGATAATTTTGATTTGAAAAAAGCGCAAAAAGTGCTTGATCGCGATCATTTTGGCTTAGATAAAGTTAAAGAACGCATTATCGAACATTTGGCCGTACTCAAATTGAAAGGCGACTTAAAAGCTCCTATCATCTGTCTGTATGGTCCTCCAGGTGTTGGTAAAACCTCTTTGGGTAAATCCATTGCCGATACTTTGGGACGAAAATACATTCGTATGTCGCTCGGTGGTTTGCGTGACGAATCTGAAATTCGTGGGCATCGTCGTACTTATATTGGCTCGATGCCAGGTCGTATCATTCACAATTTGAATAAAGTGGGTTCGTCTAATCCTGTGTTTGTATTGGACGAAATTGATAAAGTGAGTTCCGATTTCAAAGGTGATCCAGCTTCTGCATTGCTCGAAGTGCTTGATCCAGAACAAAATAGTGCGTTTCACGATAATTTTTTAGATGTCGATTACGACTTGTCTAAAGTGTTGTTTATTGCTACGGCAAACTCATTAAGTTCCATATCGAAACCGCTACTCGATCGTATGGAATTGATAGAAATCACCGGCTATATTGCGGAAGAGAAGGTGGAAATTGCCATGCGTCATTTAATTCCTAAACAACTATTAGCGCATGGTATTGATAAAACTCACGTGAAACTCTCTAAATCGTTAGTGCGTTATTTGGTCGATAATTATACGCGCGAATCTGGCGTCCGCGAATTGGATCGTGTCATCGCTAAATTAATGCGTAAAGTAGCTCGTAAAGTGGCAGCCGAAGAGGTTTTTGAATCAGCCATAGTTATTTCTGATTTAAAAGGGTATTTAGGCGCACCACGATACACGCACGATTTTTACCAAGGAAATGATTATTATGGTGTGGTTACAGGTTTGGCTTGGACAAGCGTTGGTGGCGAAATTTTATATATAGAATCTAGTTTGAGTAAAGGCAAAGGAGGAAAACTCACCTTAACTGGTAACTTGGGCGATGTGATGAAAGAGTCGGCGATGCTAGCACTGGAATATCTGAAATCCCATGCTGATTTATTTGGTATCGACGAAAATTTATTTGAAGAGTATAATGTGCATATTCATGTGCCAGAAGGTGCTATTCCAAAAGATGGTCCGTCGGCAGGTGTGACTATGTTAACTGCTTTGGCTTCGGCGTTTACAAAACGTAAAGTACGTAAAAATATAGCTATGTCAGGCGAAATTACGTTGCGAGGTAAATTATTGCCAGTCGGTGGATTGAAAGAAAAGATTTTAGCCGCCAAACGCGCTGGAATTACCGATATTATTCTGTGTGACGACAATCGTAAAGATGTGGAGGAAATAAGTGATATCTATCTCAAAGGTGTTACGTTTCATTTTGTGAAAGATGTGCGTGAAGCGATTGATAAAGCACTGCTTTAACCCATAAAGACAGAGTGAAGGATATAAAAAAAAGTTGGCAATTGGTTGTCAACTTTTTTTATATCCTCTGCTTCACAAGTATGACCGATTAATTTCAGTAGATGATTCACCGATTTGAGGTTTTATCTAATTTATTCCAATAACATGTTATATAACACATCTTTAAAAACTCATATTTTGCCCTATTTGTGTAATTAACAGTAGAAATTAGAGTTGTTAAATTATGAAACTTATTGATAATGAGTTACATTGTTACTTTAAAACCAGTTTTTTAATCAGGATTTATTCAGATGCATCTCTAAAGATAAATTAAGTATATTTTAACGTTTATTCTCTATAATGTTTTGTATCTTTGCGAACTAAAATATGAAAAACGTTACAAATGAAACATATAGC
>DATFIF010000024.1:0-2256 GCA_035270405.1 Paludibacteraceae bacterium
CCTGCGTTTGGTTGCGAAAAAAGTTTGATTCGCGGATCTTTTTCGGCGTATTTTTTAACAATGGCTTCACTGTTATCTTTTGAGCCATCATTAATGACAATCATTTCCCAGTGTGGATAGGTCTGTGCTAAGACACTTTCAATGGTTTGTGCGACAAATTGCTCGCCATTGTAAATAGGTGTGATTATGGAGACTAATTCTTCCTGCATAGTGTGTATTTCAGATAAAAGGTTGTTACGTGATATAAAACAATAAATCGGCTACCGATTTTTTTAGTTAGCGAACGGTTGCTTCTGTTGGAGAGGCTTCTAGAAATATTGGTTAGTGATAAATCGTGCCGACGGTATAATAAATACGGCTCATCTATAAAGTTCACATTGCCAATCATTTCTGCCACTAGTCCAAGCCAAATATCGTGACCTATCTCCCTTGTCTTGGGAAAAGGCAGCGCAAAGTTAAGAACTTTTCGTCGAAAAGCCATACATGCACCAAAATAGGTGTTGTTAATACTGTTTTTGCAAATTCCTTTACCAGAGTCGTAGTATTCAAAGAACGAGGGAATGACAACATGCATTTCATCATTAACCACGGTTGAATTTGTAACCACTAAATCGTAGGTTTGAAGCGCTTTCAAGCACCTATCATATTTACCAACTAGCCAAATATCATCTTGGTCTGATAGAAAAATATAATCGCCAGTAGCATGATTGAGTGCATTTTCAAAATTGAGCTTGAAGTAGTGTGAATTGGCAAAATAGAGTTGTATGCGTGAGTCGCCGAACGATTGAATGATGTTGATAGTATCATCCGTAGAGCCGTCATCAGAGATAATAACTTCATCATCCTCTGCTAATTGAACAAGGATTGATTCAAGTTGCTGATGTATATATTCTTCGCCATTATACGTTGCAATACAAACTGAAACCATTATCTTAAGTAGATTTTCTTTATTGGAGTGTGAATTACGAGTGTGTACAATATTTTATAATACAGATAGTGTATGACTGATTTAAATATGATTGGATGTGCAGCTTTATATCTGATTTTATTTGTTTTTACGACATCATTAAGTTGTTTAACTCTTTCTGTAAGCGAGACAAATTGAATAGCTCCTAATTTATTTTTAGAATGTTGACGATAGTTGATAGTCGGCTCGGCGATGTGCGTTATATAGCCATGTTTTTTCACCGCCAAAGCAATGTGTGCGTCGTGCATCAGACAATTCTCCGGAAAAGGCAAGGCGACTTTTTTTGCTGCGCTATTGAATAGCATTGTGCATCCCGTGACGCAATTCGCAATTCCCAAAAAATAACTATTTCGCTCAATAATATCTGGATTCAAATGTGTAAAATTCCAAAATGATTTGTTTATAATCGTCAATTCTTCGTCCACAACAATAAGGTCGGTGTGCACTAAAAGAGGAGAATCTGCCGTATGTTTTTTTTCTAATAATTTTATTTCAAAAAAAGAGCGCTCTATTTTGTTTGGTAACCACACGTCATCTTGGTCGCAAAACATGATATATTCTGATTGACACTCTGATAGTAATAGTTCAAACGAACGAATGACCCCAATATTATCTGTTCTGCCATTTAATTTACAAATTTTTTCCGGCAGCAAGCTGCAATAGCTTTCAATAATGGCATTGGTGCTATCGCTTGAGCCATCATCTCTGATAATAAGTTTCCAATCTGTAAATGATTGATGTATGATGGATTCAATCTGTTCGGAAAGAAATTGTTCGCCGTTGTATGTTGAGAGTAATATTTCTATCATTATTTTTCGAGTTCATATTTTAAATACTCTTCTTTCCAAAACTTAGCAGCTTTTTGCATCTGCTCTTTTTTAATCTGCTCTTTCGATTTCTTTCGCAAATCAAAAATAGTACAAGTCGCATTTACTTTGCTCACCGATTGTTGCAAACCGTTATAATATCCTCGGCAAAAATTCGCAGAAAATAGAAGTATACTTAACACTAATAGTTGTTTTGGCAATACACTTTTGTTTTTAGATGTAACAATTGTATGGATAATGTAGACAATAGCAAGTGGTAAAAAGTAGGATCTTAATCTGTTGAGAATGAACCAATATTGAAATAAAATTACAACAATCAAAAGACAGGCGAAAATGATCCAATGCCATTTCGCATCTTCTTTGGAGGTATTTCTATAATAACCGGCACAAAGTATGGTGATTGCATAAATAATAAAAATCCACTGAAATGGTTTCGCAACTTCCAAGTGGTGTTCTATGGAG
>DATFIF010000025.1:0-6258 GCA_035270405.1 Paludibacteraceae bacterium
GGTCTAAATCTGATTTTAAAATTGCCCAATGCTTCGTTAATTTCTTGTCCGTCGTGGTCAATGATGAAATTTAAGGTACTCAGTTCTGGAATGGCAGGAAATTCGACCTTCATAGTCACAGGATAAGCTGCCAACGGCACATCTGTAGCATTCACTTTTAAGTAGAGACGAGCACTGCTAATCATTACACTATCCACGCGTTGTTCTTGCACGCCGTTCACATCGTAATCGTCGTAGTCAAATGGAAAATTCAAGGGAAATGAAAAAGTGTCAGCAGGGAGAAATCCTGGTACTGGTAAACCTTTACTCGCAGCTTCAGCAGCTAAATCAAATGTTGAAGTCACTTCTTTTCCTTCTGTGAAATCGGCAATTTGAATGTTTGCGGTTTCAATAATGATACTATCGTTCCACCAGAGATAGCACGTATTTAATACCGTATCTGTTCTTATAATGTCACCGCCTACGAGCCCAAGAATCTGGTCAACGGTGGCATGCACAGTTCCTATTGGAATAACCAGAGATGTGTTGTAGCCAACCTCCGTGGATACTTTCCCTAAGTCAATGTCTGTGGTACACGAGCTTAACGCATACAATAGTACCACGAAGTAGATTAATTTGTTTTTCATAATTTAAGTAGTTTGGTTAAAGTTCAACGTGTAAAAGTAATAATAAATTTCTCAATTAAAGAAATTATCGTTAAAGTTTATCAAATATAGTTTTTTTTCTGCACGAGTAGTGGCTGTGTAGAGCCATCGAAGGTAGTCGCTGTCTATGGTTTCGGCTGTTATTCCTCCTTGATCTAGAAAAACTTCTTGCCATTGTCCACCTTGTGCTTTGTGGCATGTCACCGCATAACCAAATTTGACGTGAAGAGCATTAAGGTATTCACTTTTCATCATCTCTTTATACCGTTCACATCGGTTGCCAATTTCTAAAAAATCTTCTTCTACTGCAGCCAAGAGTTGTTTGTAGAGTTGTTGCGCTGCTGCGGGTGTTTCTGTGTAAAGCGAATCAATAAGTATGCGAGCGTCTATTTCACATTCGTAATCCATAAAATTCAGGGTGATATCAGCAAATCTTAAATTGTACATTTCGTGGTAATTCCGTATGCGCACAATTTCTGCGATGTCGCCATTGGCAATAAATTCTAAGTTGGGATACTCTTTGCTCCAAAAATAATTGTTTTTGGTGATAAGAAGCAAATCGCCATTTGCAAGTTCGTCTTCTCTGAATAAAACTTGATTGCGTATGCCACGATTGTAGAGTACGGCTCGTTTGTTGGAACGTGTGATGATGATGCAATTTTCAATGCCAGATCGGCTAAAGGCAGATTGTATCTCGTCAATTAATTCTGTTCCTTCCACGCGTTTTATGTCGTCGAATGCGCTATTTAATTGGAGTCTGTTTTCGTCATTTGTCAGTGCTCGGCGTATGGTTGTTGCATTATGTAAAATACCACTTTCGGCAGTTTGTCGAACAACTTCTGTCAAGTCTGCATCGGTCACCGTCAATCCGTAACTTTCGAGTTTGAGTTTCTCCAACGCTGGCGATATGGGTTGCATCACTGGTGGTAATTGCGCCACGTCACCAATTAAAATAAGCCGACAATTGTCACCTGTGTAGATAAATTCCATCACGTCGTCCAATAGACGTCCAGAGCCAAAATTAGCGCCATCATTTGGCACATTGGAAATCATAGAGGCTTCATCTATTAAGAAAAACGTATCTTTCTGATTATTAAAATTCAAATTGAATTCCGTAGAACCTGATTTTTGACGGTAGATTTTTTTATGAATGGAGTACGCAGGCTGTTTGGAATAATTACTAAAAACTTTTGCCGCTCGTCCGGTTGGTGCTAACAACACCGTTTTTTGTTGTAGCTCTGCTAAGGCATTCACTAAGGCACTTACGAGCGATGTTTTACCAGTTCCTGCGTATCCAGTCAGTAAAAACAGGTGGTTGTGATTGGTATCGATGGATGTGCAAAACTGCGCCAGTTTATCAATACAAACCAGTTGCTCTGAGGTTGGTTCAAATGGTAATTGGGCGTGTATTTTTTGTGATAAAAAGTCGTGAAGCATGGCATCTAATTATAAAGTGTTGTACAAAGATAGCTATAAAACTTTTTGATGCAAGAAGACGTATGCAGCTTTCTTGATTTTGCACCCTTTTTTCTTTTACTATTCGCTAAAAACAACTATATTTGCAGATAATTATTTGAAATCACAAACACTATGCATCGTAACCGATTACTACTTTTAGTTTGTCTGTTTAGCCTCGCTATGGCGATGTCGGTTGATGCAAAAACTGTAAACAAACCAAAAATGGTAAAAATAGAAACAACTTTAGGCACAATTAAAGTACGTTTGTACGACGAAACTCCTGCACATCGCGCTAATTTTTTGAAATTGGTGGAAGAGTCGTTTTATAATGATCTTCTGTTTCACCGCGTTATTAAAGATTTCATGATACAAGCAGGCGATCCGGATTCAAGAAAAGCTGATTCTACGGCACGTTTGGGTTCAGGCGGATTGGGTTATACCATTCCTGCAGAGATTAAATTCCCAGAATTGTTTCACAAGCGTGGAGCTTTATCTTCGGCACGTTTGCCCGACATGGTTAATCCTGATCGTGCTTCATCGAGCTGTCAATTTTACATCGTGCAAGGAAAATGTTATACCGACAAAGAGTTGGACGAAGTGGAGCATCGCTTAAATATGGTATTACGCAATACAATACCTTTTAAATATTCTGAAGCACAACGTCGTCACTACAAAACTTTTGGTGGAACACCACATTTGGATGCTCAATATACCGTTTTTGGCGAAATTGTAGAAGGTTTTGATGTGCTGGATAAAATTTCGACTGTGGAAGTGGGCGCCAGTGATCGCCCAAAAGAAGCTGTGAGAATTCTTAGTATGAAAGTTGTAAAACGCTAAGTTTTTAAGAGGTGACTTTGATATGAATCCGTTTTTGAATTATTAAATCATTACATTATGAGTTTAGTTAATTATACCGATGTAGATATTTACCAAGAGGAGATGATTGTTCTACGCAATATCGATTTTACGGTTGAGCGTGGCGAATTTGTCTATCTGTTGGGTAAAGTCGGCAGTGGAAAAAGCACATTGCTGAAATCGCTGTATGCTGAAATTCCTATTAAAAAAGGTGAAGCGCACGTATTTCAATACGATATGTCTAAACTGAAACGCTCTGAAATTCCTTATTTGCGTCGTAAAATTGGCATCATTTTTCAAGATTTTCAACTCTTGGGCGACCGCAACGTGAATCAAAATTTAGAGTTTGTGCTAAAAGCCACTGGCTGGACGGATAAGCGTAAAATTTCGGAACAGATAGATTTAGTTTTATCTATTGTAGGCATGAGTAAGAAAGGATACAAACGTCCACATCAACTCTCGGGTGGCGAGCAACAGCGTATTGTGATTGCTCGTGCGTTGCTCAACTCTCCCGAACTCATTGTGGCGGACGAGCCTACAGGAAATTTAGATCCTGTAACGGCGAGAGAGTTAATTTCGTTATTGTACGAAATATCGCGTGGCGGTACAAGTGTGTTGATGGCTACTCACAATCATACGTTTTTGAATTTATTTCCGGGTCGTGTCTTTTATTGCGAAGATGAAAATTTCACAGAAGTAAATGCACCCGTCAGTTCGGTTTCAGAATTAGAAGAAATCATCATTGTCGAAGATTAACTACTTTTTTAATGAAATAAAAAAAATCCGTTTAACGATTTGTTAAGCGGATTTTTTTGCTATTTTTTCCACAACTGCTTGAGCAAGTCGTCCATTTTTTGTTCGGCAGAGTTCTCTTGTGCCGTCCACAGTTTTTTGTTTTTAAGCTCGTCTGGCAGGTATTGTTGTTGCACAAAATTGTTCTCAAAATCGTGTGCATATTTGTATTTGGCGCCGTAATTTAATTCTTTCATTAATTTGGTAGGTGCATTTCGCAAATGTAGTGGAACAGGCAAGTTTCCCGTTTGCTCTACTAACGCTAAAGCTTCGTTTATAGCCATGTAAGCCGAATTACTTTTAGGACTTGAGGCGAGATAAATTGTTGTCTCTGCCAACGGAATACGACCTTCGGGCCAGCCGATTTTCTGAATCGTATCAAAACACGCATTGGCTAATAAGAGTGCATTGGGATTGGCGAGTCCAATATCTTCGGCAGCCGAAATTACTAAGCGACGTGCAATAAATTTCGGATCTTCTCCACCAGCCACCATGCGTGCCAACCAATAAATAGCCGCATTGGGATCGCTACCACGAATACTTTTGATAAAAGCCGAAATAATATCGTAATGCAGTTCGCCATCTTTATCGTAGGCGATAGGATTTTGTTGTAACCGTTCGGTCACCAATTCATTTTCAATAACAATTTCACCGTCGGGTTGGGCATTTGAAATCAGTTCCAAAATATTGAGCAACTTGCGCGCATCACCTCCTGAATAACGTAATAGACTTTCGTTTTCTTGTATGGTAATTGTTCGTTTTTTGAGTTCTGTATCGACGGTGAGTGCCCGTTGTGTGAGCTCTTCTAAATCTTGTTTTTCGAGCGATTTGAGTACGTAAACTTGACAGCGTGAGAGTAGTGGTGTAATCACTTCGAACGATGGATTTTCGGTGGTTGCGCCAATGAGTGTCAGTGTGCCATTTTCCACTGCGCCAAGCAGCGAATCTTGTTGCGATTTGCTAAAACGGTGAATTTCGTCGATGAAAAGGATGGGATTTTGTTCGTTAAAAAAGCGCGTTTGTTTCGCTTTCTCAATCACCTCTCGTACATCTTTTACGCCAGCAGTTACAGCGCTTAAAGTGTAAAATGGTCGTTCTAGTTTGTTAGCAATGATTCTAGCTAACGTGGTTTTTCCAACGCCTGGAGGTCCCCACAAAATGAACGAAGAAAGATTGCCTGATTCGATCATCTTTCGTAATACGGCATTTGGTCCTACCAAGTGTTTTTGACCAATGTAGTCGTCGAGTGATTTGGGGCGAAGGCGTTCAGCTAATGGTAACATAACTAAGTTGAAGTTTTATTAGGAGCAAAGGTATTGATTTGTTTGGGATTTTCAAATGGTCACACATCATACTCGTTTCAGTTTTTAACTTTTAAATAGTAGCTGTGGTATTAAATCACATTTTTTACAATCACAAATGTACAACTTTTTGAGCCTGAATAACGTTTTTTTATGGGAAATATTTTTGGTGATAATGAGTTGTTTTTCTATTTTTTATGACAGATTTTTTGGTCTTAAATAGTAAATTCGCTAGATTCTCACCGAAAACCATTATCTTTGTAGTTCGGTTCGTTTGCAACTGAAAAACTGTAAAAATTTAAATCAAAAATAAGTATGAAAAAAAATCTCGTAATTGCTATGACAGCACTAGTACTGGCGAGTTGTGGCGCCAATAAAGAAACACTCACAACACCTGAAATTGAAAATTTTAACTACACGGTTGATCAATTTGCCGATTTGCAAATTTTGCGCTATCGTGTACCCGAAATCGAACAACTCTCGTTGCAACAGCAAGAGATGTTGTATTATTTAACTGAAGCGGCTTTGCAAGGGCGCGATATTTTGTACGACCAAAATGGGAAATATAACTTGGCCATTCGTCAAGTTTTAGAAGCTATCTATACCGACCCAAAACAGGAAAAAATCAGTACTGAATTTAAAGCATTGGAAGTTTATTTGAAACGTGTGTGGGTGTCGAACGGTATTCATCACCATTACAGCGGCGATAAATTTATTCCAACTTTTTCGCAAAACTTTTTTGAGTCAGCCGTGAGAGGGTTGTCCGCTGACCAATTATCTTTGAAAGAGGGCGAAACACTCGAGTCATTGTTAGCGACGCTTATACCAGTGATATTTGATCCGACGGTTGATGTGAAACGTGTCAATCAAGATGCAGGAGCTGATTTGGTGCTCACATCAGCAGGAAATTATTATGATGGCGTGACGCAAGCCGAAGCAGAAAATTTCTATGACGCTATGAAAGTGAAAGGCGATTTAGAACCCATTTCGTATGGTATGAATAGCAAGTTGGTGAAAAAAGAGGGCGTTATTCAAGAAGAAGTTTACAAAGTGGACGGACTTTATTCTGAGGCACTTAAAAAAGTGGTTTTTTGGCTCGAAAAAGCAAAAAATGTCGCTGAAAATGACCAACAACGTGCCGTTATCGAAAAGTTGATTGAATTTAATAAAACAGGAAATTTGCGTACGTTCGACGAATATGCCATTTT
>DATFIF010000026.1:0-7163 GCA_035270405.1 Paludibacteraceae bacterium
TTTTTGAGTTATAACTTAACTACTTTTTTTAAATCATCCAATAATTGACGGAAAATTTCCTGGCCATTCTCTGGCGTTAAATCGTCCCACCGATGTAATAATTCGCAACGAAGATAAAAAGCGAGTACACGTTCTATCGTGAAGTAATTAAAAAAAGTATGCTCTTCTAACCATTCCCATTTCAAGCTATCAATGGCTTTTTCACGTTTCAGCAGGTTTTTATTTTCGGCAATAGTCATAATAGCTTCTACTTGTTCAAATAGTCCTGAAAGGTTGAAGTCGTGCGTATTGCTCTTGCGTATTGTTTGTGCAATTTCATTATTGCCAACAATTGCTTGTTTGATATCAAAACCGTGTTTACGACTCGAAATAGCTGTGAGTAAATTGTTGATATTGAGATTGAATTCAAACCAATTGGCTACAAACTCATTGCTAGATTGTGTTCCGAATTCGTAGTATAAGGTAGCTAAAAAATCCTCTTTTGAGGAAATTCCCGCTGCCAATTTCTCATCGGTGATTGTCCGATAATAGTTCAAAATATACGGTTGCAAACGCTTGTCTTTGGGCATATCAACTTCATCCATCAGCGTAATTAATTCGTCCCAATCGTTGCGCGATAAGATTCCAAGTGGGTCGAGTGGCGCCTCTTTATCGACCAAATAAGCCAACAAATTGCGATTGTCGTACTGCATTCTAAGTAGGTCGAGTTGCAGAGCGTCTTTTTCTGTGAGTGCGCCGTAAAGTTCTTCCAGCAATGCTTCCATGGTGGGTACATTTCTGGTAGAGTCCATCTGTAACTCAGGAAATCCGGCAATTAAAAAGTAATAATTCATTTAGAAAAGTAGTTCTACCAATTTTGGTCTTAAAAATTCTTTGAAATAAGCGATAAATTCATCATCACCAAACGTTAATTTATACCCACTTTTAGCTGGTGAAATAGCAAAATCGGTTTTAATACCTTTCACTTCACTAATTTTTACACCTTTATTGAGTAGATCTTTCGCATTAGCCATGAAGTAATCGGTCAATGCTTTCGCATCTTTTGCCTCAATATTCACGTTGCCATCTTTCGCCCATTGTTCGACCAATGTAGTGATGGCTTTTTGCATAAAAACTTTATCGGCAGTGGCAGCTTTTACGGAATCGGTGGCAATTTTATCCGACAACAAATTGGTAATCTCTGTTTTAATAGTATTTACCGATTGTTCTGCGAATAACTTCAACTCCGACTTTGTGTTTTTTTCTAATTCTAAAGCTTTTTTAGTGGCTTCAGCTGTGATTTTTTCAGCTTCGCTTTTCGCTTTGGTAATAATTTTCTCAGCCTCGCTTTGAGCTTTTACAATCAACTCTGCAGCTTCAGCTTTGCCTTTTTCCACGCCTTCCACGTAAATTTTTTCCGTGAGTTCTTGAAGTTTGTTAGTCATACTCCTTGATATTTGAATTAGTTGTTCTTTTTTCGATATAAACGAACGACAAAGTTATCATTTTTTTTCATAAAGCAAAACTAAAACCGTGCTTTTTTTTGCAAAACAAAACTAAAAATGTATCTTTGTATATTCAATAAATTGGACAATTTTCAGCATGAATAAACGCTATTTTATCTCTTTATCTTATGATGGTACGGCTTATTGTGGCTGGCAAATTCAACCTAATGGAAATTCCATCCAAGCTGAACTTACCAAGGCGTTGAGTACGATTTTGCGTGCACCAATTGCTATAGTTGGGGCTGGTAGAACTGACGCAGGCGTACATGCCAAATTGATGGTGGCTCATTTTGATGCACCTCAGAAAATTGAGGAAATCTCCAAATTCGTAGGGAAATTGAATAGCTTTTTACCTGCGGATATCGCTATCGACAAGTTGGAAGAGGTGACTAGTAAGGCTCACGCACGATTTGATGCACTTTCACGCCGCTACGAATATCATATTGTCACTCACAAGTCACCGTTTCACAGGCACTTAGCAGCGCGTGTAACAACTCCATTGGATTTTGTAAAAATGAATGAAGCTGCTAATCTGTTACTTGAATATGAAGATTTTACCAGTTTTAGCAAGCTGCACACGGATGCAAAGACTAATAATTGCAAAATTTCGACTGCGCGTTGGGAGTTAGTCGGCGAAGAGTGGATTTTTACGATTGAGGCGAATCGTTTTTTACGAAATATGGTGCGTGCCATCGTAGGAACGCTTTTTGAAGTTGGTAAAGGCACACTTTCCGTAGCAGATTTCAGAACTGTTATTGAGGCAAAAGATCGCTGCAAAGCAGGACTTTCTGTGCCTGCTTGTGGGTTGTATTTAGTCGATGTCACTTATCCTTTTTCTATTTTTTAATTTTTATATTGATTTACAACTTACTCAAATTATGAATAATTTCACATTTCAAAATCCTACCAAATTGATTTTTGGTAAAGGAAGTATTGCACAACTTGCTAGCGAAATTTCTAAAGATAAAAAAGTGCTGTTGACATTCGGCGGAGGCAGTGTTAAAACCAATGGCGTTTACGACCAAGTTATCGCCGCGTTAAAAGAGTATCAACTGGTTGAGTTTTGGGGTATAGAACCAAATCCGAAAGTGGAAACTTTGCGAAAAGCGATAGAACTTTGCAAAAATGAAAAGGTCGATTTTATTGTGGCTGTTGGTGGAGGCTCTACGTTGGATGGTACCAAATTAATTGCGGCTGCAATTCCTTATGCTGGCGATGCGTGGGAATTGGTTTTAAATCCAAAATTGATTACTTCGGCTATTCCGTTTGCATCGGTGATGACTTTGCCAGCAACTGGCTCAGAAATGAATGCAGGTGCAGTCATTTCCAATTTGGCAACGCATGAGAAATTTGCTTTTCATGCCTATTATCCACAGTTTTCGATTTTGGATCCAGAAGTAACCTATTCGTTACCGTCTTTCCAAATTGCGTGCGGCATTGCTGACACATTTGTGCATGTTATGGAGCAATATTTAACAGCTCCGGGAGAGTCGTTGTTGATGGATCGTTGGGCGGAAGGAATTTTACAGACATTGATTGAAATTGTGCCTGAAATTGATGAAAATCCACAGGATTATGAGTCGATGAGTACCTATATGTTGTGTGCTACCATGGCTTTGAATGGTTTTATTGGTATGGGAGTTTCACAAGACTGGGCTACACACATGATTGGTCACGAATTAACAGCTTTGCACGGATTGACTCACGGCGAAAGTTTAGCCATTGTGTTGCCAGCTACGATGACGGTTTTGTCTGAACAGAAAAAAGGGAAAATTTTACAATATGGCGAACGTATTTGGAACATCACGAAAGGAACTGAAGGGTTACGTATTGTCGAAACGATTGCTCGTACCGAATCTTTTTTTGCATCGTTAGGTTTGCATACACGGCTGAGCGAATTAAATATTGGCGAAGAAACCATTGCTGAAATTGAAAATCGTTTCAACCAACGCGACGTTAAATTTGGTGAAGGTCAAAATGTAAATGGAGCCGTCGCTCGTGCTATTTTAGAAAACTGTTTATAAAAAATAGCTTTTCCAACAACGTAAAATCTCCAAAATACAATTGTATTTTGGAGATTTTTTTAGGTATGATAAAAATGATTTATAACGTTTCGAAGGTGGGTTCGTCAATGCGTTTGCCACGCACATAACGGTGTTCTATCTGGCGGTCATCACCAATATATATGAAGCGTTCCAACCGTTCTAGCAACGAATAGTTATCGTGATTTAATTCTGTATCATCAATAATCAACGCATCGAATTCGTAACCTGGTTCAAAACTACCCACTTTTCCGAAGAAACTACCACCGCTTTTGGTTGCCATGTAAAAAACTTCTGGCAATGTTAAGAACGGCATTTGCTTGTCGCTTCGTGCGTACCATAATTTCGACACTTGAATGGCATAAACCATGATTTTGAAAATTGATAAATCGTGACCGCCGCTCACATCAGAGCCTAATGCTACAGGAATATTATTTTCTAAGAAATTACGAACGGGACTTTTACCGCTTCCTAAATTACAGTTAGAGGTAGGGCAGTGCACTACAAAAACTTGATTTTTTCGCATTAATTCTAACTCTTCGCCTTCTGTATAACAACAATGTGCCATTAACGTTGGTGTTTGTCCAAACAAATTGTAGCGGTTGTAAGCGTCACCGTAGCAACTGGATTCTGGTTCGAGTTCTTTGACCCAAGCAATCTCGCCTTTATTTTCTGATAAATGGGATTGTACTTTTAAATTGTGACTCATAGCAAAATCGCCTAAAGCTTTTAACATCTCAGGTGTACAGCTTGGAATGAAGCGCGGTGTAAGAATGGGGCGTACTAAATTGTCTTTTTTGTCCCAAACGTCCATCAACTCTTGAGCATCAGTAATGGCGTCTTCTACAGTTTCACAAAGTTCGTCGGGACAGTTGCGATTCATATTTACTTTACCAATCATACCGCCCATTCCTGCTGATTGCATCAGTTTCATCAAATGCGCAGTGGCTTCTTTGTGTACTGTTCCAAAAGCTACAGTGCGTGTCGTGCCCACTTTCCACAAACTTTTGATGAATCGACGATACATTTTGTCCGCATAATCGACGTCGGCAAATTTCATCTCTTCAGGAAACGTATAATTTTGCAACCAAGGCAGCAGTTCCATATCCATGGCGATACCTAAATTACGAAATTGAGGCGCGTGAACGTGCATATCATTCATGCCTGGAATGATGAGTTTACCACTATAATCAATTATTTTAGCCTGTTCGTAAGCCGCAGGAAGAGTCGTGTAAACGTCTACTACTTTTTCGTTTTCGACCACGATGTAGCCATTTTCGATGATTTCAAAGCGATGTTGTGTTTTGGTAAAAAGGATATTTCCTTTATAAATTGTAACCATGGTATAGTTTTTTTAGTAGTTTAATAACGATTTTTCTGGACGTTTCAATCGTGAATATAATGTTGCTAGTCGGTTATGAGTTGCCGGAAAACAAGCGACAATAGAACGTACAAATATAACACTTTTTTTTCTCGTGCAAAAATAGTAATTTAGCAAGCTGATTTTTTAACGCTTAGAATTAACGTATGGGATTTATAGGAAAGGTTTTTGCAGGCGGACTTGGTTGGGCACTTGGTGGACCGATAGGGGCCATCATTGGTGTTGTTATTTCGTCGCTATTTGACGGAGTATCAACCGCTTTGATGCCACAAAGAACGGCATCGCCACGAACGTCACAATCCGATTTCTTGATGGCGATGCTCGTGTTGTTAGCCGCTGTGATGAAAGCCGATGGCAAAGTGTTGCGTTCCGAATTAGATGTGGTAAAAGCCTATTTACGTCAACTATTCGACGAAGAGACTGCTTTAGAATCCCTACAAATTTTAAAAGGACTATTGCAACAAGATATTCATGCAGAATCTGTTGCGGCTCAAGTTGGAAGAAATCTCAACATGTCGGCTAAGCGCGAGCTTTTGCACATGCTATTTTCGGTAGCGTATGCTGATAACGACTTATCTAAAACCGAAGAAGCATTATTGCTCAGGATTGCTGCCATTATGGGAATTCCTCAAGCAGATATACGTTCTATTCAAGCGATGTTTAGTAAAGTTACTAACTCGAATTGGGCGTATGATGTACTTGAAATAGACGCTTCGGTGAGTGATGATGAGGTTAAAAAAGCATTTCGTAAAATGGCTATGACCTATCATCCCGATCGTGTAAATACATTGGGCGAAGAGGTGAAAAACAGTGCTACCGAAAAATTTAGAAAGGTTCAAGAAGCTTATGAAGCGATTAAGAAACAACGTAATATGAATTAAAATGATGAAAAGATTTTCAATAATAACGCTTGTAAGTGTGTTTTTCAGTTTACAACTTTGGTCGGCTGAAACACACGCTAATATTGTCAAAAATATGGACATCTATAACGCTGTGTGGCGCGAATTGTCCATCAATTATGTAGATACGCTTAATTACGACCAGTTGAACCAAGTTGCCATTGATAGAATGTTGCAAAAATTGGATCCGTACACGGTTTATATTCCCGAATCCGACGAAGATAACTTGAAGATGATGACTACGGGTGCTTATGGCGGTATTGGTGCTATTATCACACAAGATAGCAGCTTTGTAGTTATTTCTGAACCTTACGAAGGAATGCCAGCTCAAAAAAACGATGTACGTGCTGGCGATTTAATTTTAGAAGTGGATGGAAAAAAGGTGAAGGGTAAAAGTACAGCAGAAGTGAGTCAATTGCTCCGTGGGCCGCAAGGCACTGAAGTTTCATTACTCTTGAAACGTCCGGGTGAGAAGAAAACTATCAAAAAACATTTTTTACGAGAAGTTATTCAAATCAATCCTGTGGAATACTACGGCATGGTGGGCGACTCAACGGGTTATATCGCCTTGCGTGATTTTACTGATAAAACAACGGCGGAGTTCAGAAATGCGATGTTTGATTTGACACAGAATTTCGGTATGCAAAACTTGGTGCTCGATTTGCGTAATAATGGTGGTGGATTAGTTTCTGAGGCTGTGAATGTGGCTGGCATGTTTCTTCCTAAACATAGTTTAGTGGTGAGTATGAAAGGCCTTCAAACAGAAACGAATAAATCGTACAAAACGACTTCTGAACCTCTTTTCCTCGATATGCCTTTGGTGGTTTTGGTGAATACCAATTCGGCGTCGGCTTCTGAAATTTTAGCAGGAGTTTTTCAAGATATGGATAGAGCCGTCGTACTTGGCGAACGCACCTATGGTAAAGGATTGGTGCAAACTGTACGTCGGTTGCCTCACAATACCTATTTGAAAGTGACAACGTCAAAATATTACATTCCTAGCGGACGTTGTGTACAAGCGATTGATTATGCACATCGCAATGAAGATGGCAGTATTGGTCGTATTCCTGATAGTTTAACAACGGAGTTTACTACGGCTAATGGACGCAAAGTTCGAGATGGCGGTGGTATTTTGCCCGACACACTTTTAAAACGTAACGACAAGATAAATATCTCTTATCATCTCTTTCTTAAAAATATCTTTTTTGATTACGCTACGGAGTTTGTACAAACACATAAAACCATCGCTGCTGCTGATATTTTTAAATTTACGGATGAGCAATACGCCGATTTTGTAACGTATGTTTTAAATCGTAAATTCACATATAAATTGGCGAGCGAGGGCATGTTGAAGGAG
>DATFIF010000027.1:0-3982 GCA_035270405.1 Paludibacteraceae bacterium
TTCCATACCATTTGGAGAGATTTTTAGATACGAAATCTCCACAATACGATCAGAAACAATATTAGTGCCGGTTGTTTCTAAATCAAAAAACACGATAGGATTTTTTAAGTTAAGCTGCATAAAATAAGTTTTTTTAAATAATGGATAGGTTATTAATCCAACGAAACACGTTCTGCTTCAATCTTTTCCTTAAGAAAAATAGAGGCGGAAGATTGAAATTTTTCGACTGACTCTGTCGTTAAAAAACGCGTGGTTGCCTCTTTAGAGCACTGAGTTTCTTGTTCAGGATGACGTTTTAAATAGTCAACCAAACTTTCTGCCACAATAGCTCCTTGTGTTAACACTTGAATTTTAGATGGTAAATTCTGAGTGATTTTATCCAATAAGAGTGGATAATGTGTACAGCCCAAAATAAGCGTATCAATCGCACTATTTTTAGCCATCAATTCATCCAAATATTTTTTTACAAAAAAATCGGCTCCTATATCAGTATGTTCATTATTCTCGATAAGTGGAACCCACATAGGACACGCCTGACTGTAGAGTTTAATATCGTTCGCCAACTTCCCTATTTCGAGTACATAAGAGTTTGATTGAACAGTTCCATCCGTTGCCACTAAACCAACTACGCGACTCTTTGTTAGCGTGTTGATGCTTTCAGCCGTTGGTCTAATAACGCCCAGCACGCGACGATTTGGATAATATTTAAGCAACTCATTTTGCTGAATAGAGCGTAACGCTTTGGCTGAAGCTGTATTACAAGCCAAAATAACTAATTGACAATCCATTTCAAAGAGTTTTTTGACACATTGCCACGTATAGTCATACACAACTTCAAACGACCGTGTACCGTAAGGTGTACGAGCATTGTCACCTAAATAAATGTAATCATATTGAGGTAAACGCTCGCGGATTTTTTCCAATATGGTCAAGCCGCCATAACCAGAATCAAATATTCCTATTTTCATTATTCCACACCTAATTCTTGTTTCACAAAGGGTAGTAAATCCACACAAGATTCACTCATATAAAGCGGAGTTGCTTGATCTAAAACAATCGTAATAAATTGCTCTTTTGCCACTTTCTCAATAGTTTTCTTTACTTGTTTATGTATAGGTTCCCACAAAATACTCGTTTGTTTCTTTAACTCTTCTGTATAGCGTTTTTTGTAAATCGCCATGCGTTCTTCATACTCAGTAATTTCAGCTTGTCGCGCTAACTTGATAGGTTCGCTGAGCGATTTACTGATAGCTATATAATCTTTGACCTTGCTATTATATTCATTGGTCATGCGTTCATATTCAGCCATATAAAGAGCGTTCAATTGCGACAGCTGAGCCTCAACTTGTGAAACTTCACTCATTTTACTGAACAACAAAGAGTGATCGATATAACCTATGCGAAACTGTTCTTGAGCTTGGGACGTTAAAAACAAAGACAAGCACACTGTAATAACAAAAAATCGTTTCATAATCTACTTCATTTTTTCAAAAAAAGGCCACCACTGGTAGCCTCTTTTAATTCAATTTTAGGGCAAGAATTAAAGAATTCCTAACTCTTTTTTGACCATTGGTGCTGCATCAACAGCTTTAGGAGATTTGTACAAAATACCAGCTTCTGACTCAAAAATCATAAAGAATCCGTTTTTTTGACCAACCACTTCAATCGCCTTTTTTAATTTATCTTGTACAGGTTGCAACAATTTCTGTTGTTTTGTTTGTGATTCGGTATAAAGTGTTTGTTGAGCCGTTTGAAAACGACGATACAACTCTTGCAAATCTTCTTCTTGTACTTTGCGAATAGCATCACTTAAATTGGGTTTGTCTTGATCAAATTTAGCCATTTTAGTTTCTAGCTCTTTCTGCATATCCTGCATATATTTGGTATTTTGCGCATTGAATTCAGCCATTTGTTTCTCGATGCTGTTAATTTCTGGCATCAACATCATAACTTCTTGCGTATCAATATAACCAAATTTTAAATCTTGTGCCATCACCGTAAACGGTAAAATAGCTGCAAAAAACAACACAATTCTTTTTATCATAATTCTCTAATTTAAATAATATAACTCATTAATTTTTAGGGTCACAAATATAACTCTTTATTTAGAATAACCAAGTTTCTCAAGCACGGCATCGCTGACATCAATTTTAGGAGCAGCAAAAATCAAACTCATATTAGAAGATTTATCCAAAATCAATTGATAATCTTTCTCATTAGCTAAAGTCTGCACGGCGTTGAAAATTTCTTCTTGAATCGGTTTCATTAGACTTTCACGCTTTTTAAACAGCTCGCCTTCTGGACCAAAATAATTACGTTTCAACTCATTGGCATCTTTTTCCTTAGCAACAATTTCTTCTTCGCGTTTTACTTTCATTTCTGGCGACATAAAAACTAATTCTGTTTGATAGTTTTTATACATTGTTTGTACTTCTACCAACTTCGTTTCTACTTCTTTCTGCCACTTTTTAGAGAGTTGACTCAATTGTTCATTCGCTGTTTCATAAGCAGGAACAGCTTTAAGAATATACTCCATATCAACTAATGCAAACTTCTGCGCTTGAGTAAAACTCAGTGAACCAAGCACCAAAACCACTAATAAAATAATTTTTTTCATAATCATATAATTTATACTATCATAATCGCTTTCAAAAACCTTGCCAACCGCTAAAATTTTAACATCTATTGTTAAAACTCTTGTCCTAAAATAAAGGCAAACTGACTTCCGCCTTTCGTATTATCACCACGAATAGCGTCAAAACCCCAACCCCAGTCAACACCTAACAAACCAAACATGGGTAAAAAGACACGCACGCCAAGTCCTGCAGAACGTTTCAAATCAAACGGATTAAACTCTTTGAAATCAGCCCAAGAGTTACCAGCTTCTAAAAACGCTAGTGCCCAAATATTCGTTTGTCCTTCGAGTAATAACGGATAACGTATCTCAAAAGTTAATTTTGTATATAAATTACCGTTGTATCCATTGGCATTTTGCGGCGTCAAAGAGCCTGATTCATAACCGCGTAAACCGATGGTTTCTGTTCCAGCCGTGGTATAACCTGACATACCGTCACCACCGACATAAAACTTCTCAAATGGTGAGCGTTTATTTTTATTGTAATATCCTAAGAATCCATATTCGGCACGCGCCATCAACACTAATTTTTCGTCTTTAGTGAGCGGCGTAAACATTTTAGCAGAGAATTTCCATTTATGATATTCAATCCATTTGTATTTATCAATATCTGGCATGGTGCTATAATCTTTACCGTCGAGTAACGAATAAGGGAGCGTGGCTTTCACCGATAATGCAAATGATGAGCCGCGACGCGTGTAAATTGGATTGAAAATAGAGTTACGTGACAGTGTTAAACTTAACGCCATATTATTAGAAACGCCTGTTTCAAAGCCAAAATAATATTTATACCAATTTTTAAGGTCGTAGCGTTGATAGGATAATTCGCTGTACAAACTAAAATAATCATCTGGCCAATTTAAACGTGTACCAATACCAGCGGAAATACCTAACGTACGCAAATAAATATTTTTATCGTATTCAGTGGTGGAATTTGTATTATAATTATTACCGTACAGCATCGAATTATAATACGTATTATCTTGGTAAGCTTGTTGATAGCGTTTACTTAACCCTGTTTGTATCGAATAATAAACACTTACAGACAGTGAGTTTGGACGTTTACCACCGAGCCACGGTTCGTAAAACGAAAGTCCGTAATTTTGATAATAAATCCCATTTGTTTGAGCTTTAATACTAAAAGTTTGTCCATCGCCTTGAGGCAGGATTTTATACATGTCCTTTTTAAACAAGTTTTGAATCGAAAAATTCGTAAACTTCAAAGCGAGTGAAAAAACTAAGCCTGATTGTCCCCAACCAGCTGAAAATTCAATCTGATCACTTGATTTAGTTTCTAAATTCAAACCTATATCAACCGTTCCATCTTCTTGATTAGGCTGAATATCA
>DATFIF010000028.1:0-7038 GCA_035270405.1 Paludibacteraceae bacterium
TTGTGGCGCCAGTGCCCGATGATAAATTGTGGCACTATATTACCAAAGGACTTTAAATTAAAAAGACGAGATGAATTCATCTCGTCTTTTTAATTTATGTAGTAGATATTTATTTCTTGTAACTGCCGTTGAGATAGGTAATAACTTCTTTTGTAATATCGTATTGAGGAGCCGAAAACAAAATGTTATCATTCATGGAATTGGTAGAAAGTACCAAATGATATTTATTGTCTTTATTTAATAGTTTGATGGCATCGCTGATATTATCGCGTAGTTTTTCGCTTAACACTTGTTGTTCCTCCATTAAATCTTGGCTTAATTGAGCTCCGAGTTTTTGCAAATCAGCTTCTTTTTGTTGTAAGCGACGACTCTCTTGTTCGGCACGCTCACGGCTTAAAAAAGCATTATTTTCGAGTTTACGTTGAAAATCAACCATCTCGTTTTGCAATTGACGTCCTTTTGTATTGAGGCTTAAGCGCGAATCCTCTTGTTTTTTGAGCAATTTCTCGTTCGACTCTTTTGCAAACGTGTATTCTGATAAGATAGAATCTACGTTTATTACTGCAATGGGCATTACAAGTTCTCCGTCCATTTTTGCTGTTTCTGAGTTAGTTTCAGAGTCTGTTTTTGAGTTTGAGCAAGCAGCAAAGGTCAAAACGGCAAGAAGTAATAAGGATAATTTTTTCATAATCAATAAAGTATAAGTTACAAAGTTATTTTTTCTTTCGAGCTGTACGGTCTTGTGAAGTGGCGCATGAGATACCGCGATCGCGCATCACCTTGCTCCCCCCAATATGTATGTTAGGAAATTTGCCACCTTTTTTAAAAAAAATACGGATTCCTAATAATAAAATGGAAATTCCAACTAATAAAGCGGTAATTATGAGCGTTTCTACCATTAATTTTAATTTTCCACAAAGGTAATCAATTCTTTATGTGAAAAGATATTTTTAGTCAAAAAGTAGCTTTTAAAACCTACATTTAACTTATTTTTTTAATAAATGAATTTTTTGTGGTAGTTCTTCTTCGCAAATTTCACTACATTTGCAATTATAAATATTTTTACACTCTAAATTAGACTTATATGACATTAAAAGAACTTCAAACAAAGGCTATTTGGCATTATTTTTCTGAAATTTGTACTATTCCACGTCCTTCAAAAAAAGAGGAGAAAGTTATCGCATATCTTCAAGATTTTGGAAAAAAAAACGGTTTGGAAACCGTGGTCGATGCGGCAGGAAATGTGCTTATTCGTAAGCCAGCAACTTCAGGTTATGAAACGCATCCCACAGTTATTTTGCAAGCTCACATGGATATGGTTTGCGAGAAAAATAGTGATACCATTCACGATTTCGACGTAGATCCCATTCAACCGTATATCGATGGCGAATGGCTGAAAGCGCGCGGCACAACTTTGGGGGCTGATAATGGTATTGGCATGGCGGCTCAATTGGCAGTTTTGAGTGCTGATGATTTACAACATGGTCCGCTGGAATGTCTGTTTACCGTAGATGAAGAGACTGGTTTGACAGGCGCGTTTTCGTTAGATAAAAATTTATTGTCAGGTTCGCTGCTCATCAATTTAGATTCAGAAGATGATGGTGAATTTTTCATTGGTTGTGCTGGCGGCATCGATACGACAGTTGTTTTTGATTATCAACCTCAACCAGCACCCGATGGTCTGTTTTATTTCAAGGTTGGAGTTAAAGGTTTAACTGGTGGACATTCGGGCGATGATATTGAAAAAGGATTGGGTAACGCCAATAAAATTTTAACCCGTTTTTTGTGGCAAATTGCACAAGAAACTAAATTGACATTGGCTTCGTTTGATGGTGGAAATTTGCGTAATGCTATTGCACGTGAAGCATTTGCTGTGGCAGCTGTTCCTTCTAATTATAAAGAAACATTACGTGTTCAGCTCAATCTGTTTATAGCCGATGTAGAAGCCGAATTAGCTATCGCTGAAAAGAATTTCACGATGGTTTTAGAATCGACTGTGAAGCCAGCGGTGGTCATTGATGATTCAACTGCTAAACGATTGCTTTATGCTTTGTACGCTTGTCCTCACGGAGTTTTGCGAATGAGTGATGATATGCCAGGTTTGGTGGAGACTTCTACTAATTTAGCATCGGTAAAAATGGGTGATAATAATCGCATTTTGATTGCGACAAGTCAACGCAGTTCTATCGAATCGGCAAAAAATGATGTAGCGCGCATGGTCGAAAGCGTATTTGTGTTGGCTGGTGCAACTGCTACGCATGGTGACGGTTATCCGGGTTGGAAACCAAATCCAAATTCGAAATTAGCACAGTTAACTGCTGAGACGTACGAAAAACTTTTTGGTGAAAAAGCTAAAATTCGAGCCATTCATGCGGGATTGGAATGTGGTTTATTTCTTAAAAAATACCCACATTTAGATATGGTTTCTATTGGTCCTACGATGCGTGGCGTGCATTCGCCTGACGAGCGTTTACACATCGCTCACACAGAAAAGTTCTGGAAACTATTGGTTGAAATTTTGGCGTCACTCTAACGTTATAAACGATTCCATCAAGCGTGAAATAGGGTAGTCGTGAAGATGTTTCAATTCAATTTCTAGATACTTATCACGTTTGGCAAACTCCTCGTCGAGTTGTATGTGCAGAGATTGTGCAAAAATATGTTGATGGCTCAAAATATGTTTTTTAGTTGCCGAAACATGCAAAATAGTAAATGATTGACCATTTATTAACTCTTTGAAGGGCTCCGATTTTAGGAGCTCTTCGGCGTTTATAGATCGATCAATTTCAATCAATGGAAATTCATAAAGACCTTGCCAAATATCGTTTGCACCACGTTGGTGCAGATAGGTTTTATCTTTGTAAGTGATAAAAAGGTAATTGAAATAGCGTTTGCGAATAGTTATTTTACCTATTTTTTTTGGTAATTCACTGATGCGTTTTTCATTGAAAGCTATACAGCTATCTTGTAGTGGGCAAACCATACAATTTGGCGAACTGGGCGTGCATTGCAAGGCTCCAAATTCCATCATGGCTTGATTGTGAATTTCAGGATGGTGTGCGTCTAATAGCTCTTGAGCCAAAAGTCTAAACATTTTTTTCCCTTCGGTAGAATTTATAGGCGTTTCAATTCCAAAATAACGTGCCAATACGCGATAAACATTACCATCGACTGTGGCAAAAGGTTGTTGGTAAGCGAATGAACAAATGGCTGCTGCTGTGTATTCCCCAATGCCTTTTAAAGAGATAACGTCGTCGTACGCTGTTGGAAATTTCCCCTTGAATTGCGTCACTACCTGTTGTGCCGAAGCGTGTAAATTTCGTGCACGACTGTAGTAGCCAAGTCCTTGCCAAAGTTTCAAAACGTCATCCAAAGGTGCTTCTGCTAATGTTTGGATTGTTGGAAATCGCTCGATAAATCGGTTGAAATAACCCAATCCTTGTACTACTTGTGTTTGTTGGAGTATGATTTCAGAAATCCATATAAGATAGGGATTTTTGGTGTGACGCCATGGCAAATCACGCTTGTTAGTTTGGTACCAAATAGCTAATGATTGGCGAAACGGTTCAAAATCATCATTTGTAGTCATGGATCTTTTGTTAATGGGCGTTACAACTTATTTTGTGTGCAAAGGTGCATTTTTTTTATGGAATGGTAAAGTTTTTCAAAAAAAAGAGATAAACACTTGTAAGTCAAAAATAATGTAGTATCTTTGCAAGCCGTGACTGACCTCGAATTTTGAAATTAAATTATAAGTATAATAACCCATAAATTTTACTGAAAATGACAAAAGCAGACGTAGTAAATGAAATTGCTAAAAACACTGGAATTAGCAAAGATGACGTATTGAAAACAGTTGAAGCTTTCATGGAGACTGTTAAAACGTCGTTGACAAGAGAAGAAAATGTTTATTTGAGAGGTTTTGGTAGCTTTATCGTTAAAAGACGTGCTAAAAAAACTGCTCGCAACATTTCTAAAAACACTACTATCATTATTCCAGAACACAACATTCCAGCCTTTAAGCCTTCGAAAGAATTCGCTGCAAAACTGAAATAAGTTGGTTTAACAATTTAAAATTAACGAATTATGCCAAGCGGAAAGAAAAGAAAAAGACATAAGATGTCTACCCACAAACGTAAAAAACGTTTAAGAAAAAATAGACATAAAAATAAATAATTTTTTATATCTGAGTCCAAAACAAATTTAGAGTTCGATATCATGATAACGGTGCTTTAAATTTGTTTTTTTTGTTTTATATATTGACCCTCACGGAGTTAATAACCTTATAAAGATTGAATTAAGGTGAATAAAGAGTTAGTAGTTAATGTTCAGAACGACCAAATAACGATTGCGTTATTAGAAGATAAAAGCTTGGTCGAACTGCATAAAGATAGTTTACAGCCCTCGTATGCGGTTGGAAATATATATTTGGGCCGCGTCAAAAAAGTGATGCAAGGTTTGAATGCTGCGTTTGTAGATATTGGCGCTGGTAAAGAAGCTTTTATTCATTACCACGACCTTGGCGAGCAATTTGCCACTATGAATAATTACGTGAAGCAACTGCTTGCCGATCGAAAACATCTGCCTGAAAAGATAAAACGATTTCCGAATCTCAATAAAGACGGGAATATTCGTGATGTATTGACCGTTGGTCAAGATATTTTGGTGCAAGTTGTCAAAGAACCAATGTCTACCAAAGGTCCTCGTTTGACCGCTGAAATTTCGATTGCTAGTCGCAATATGGTCTTTCTTCCTTTTGGTGATAAAGTTTCGGTGTCACAAAAAATAAAAACTCAAGAAGAGCGCACGCGCTTGCGTCAATTGATGCAAAGTATTCGTCCTGCCAATTGTGGTTTGATTATGCGCACGGTGGCCGAAGGCAAACGTGTAGCAGAGCTTGATACGGAATTAAAACTGACAGTCAAACGTTGGCACTCTTCAGTGAGCGCCATCCAAAAATCAAAAGGGATTTGTCTGATTTCGGAAGAGATGAGTCGAACGGCAGCGATTTTGCGCGATTTATTTAATGACGATTTTGAATGTATCCACGTTGATAACAAAGCGATATTCGACGAGTTAGATGAGTTCATGCAAATGATTGCACCTGATCGGAAAAATGTGGTACGTCACTATACGGGTGAATTACCTATTTTCGAAAGTTTTTCTATTGCAAAACAACTTAAATCGCTTTTTGGTCGCACCGTTTCTGTGAAACGTGGGGCTTATTTAATTTTTGATCAGGCAGAAGCGATGCATGTGGTGGATGTTAATAGCGGTACACGCACGCGCGCCGAACAAAGTCAGGAACAGAATGCCTTGGAAGTAAATATGGCTTCGGCAGCCGAAATAGCACGCCAATTACGCTTACGCGATCTTGGCGGTATTGTTGTTATCGACTTTATTGATATGATGAGTGGTGATAATCGCCAAAAATTGTTTGATCACATGACAGCTTTGATGGCTAATGATCGGGCAAAACACAATATTTTACCACTAAGTAAATTTTGTTTGATGCAAATCACGCGTCAACGTGTACGGCCAGCTATGGCTATTCAAACGGATGAAGTTTGTCCTACATGTATGGGTACAGGCAAGGCGCGTCCTGCGATTTTGTTGGTCGAAGAGTTGGAAGATCAATTGAAAAATATTGCACGCGATTTGAATATCAAAAAATTAAAATTATCCGTACATCCCTATTTGGCTGCTTATTTGAAAAAGGGATTATGGTCATTGGAACGTCGTTGGCGGTGGAAATATAAGTGCAATCTTCAGGTGCAAGGATTACATGAATTAGGTTTTTTGGAGTTCAGATTTACCGACAAACATGGCGATGAAGTAGATTTGAAATTATTATCAGACACAAAATAAAAAAAGGCTATCTTAAATTTTTAAGATAGCCTTTTTTATATTCGATGAGTTTTTTATTTTGTCAATATAAGCATAGCATCGCCATATACTCCAAATCGGTAACCTTCTTTTATCGCTACATCATAAGCTTTCATCACTGTGTTATAGCCACCAAATGCAGCTGCATTCATCAGCATGGTGCTGTATGGTAATTGGAAGTTTGTTAGTAACGAATCGGCTGACGCAAAATCGTATGGTGGAAAAATGAACTTATTCGTCCAACCGTCGTAAGGTTTGATAGAACCATTTGCCATCGATGCGGTTTCTAATGCGCGTAAAACAGTCGTTCCCACGGCACAAATTTGTCCCCCAGCTTTATGAGTTTGATTGAATAATTTGGTAACTTTTTCATTAACAACAAGTTGTTCCGAATCCATTTTATGTTTTGTTAAATCTTCCACATCGATATCACGGAACATACTCAAACTAGCGTGTAAGGTGATAAATCCAGAGTTTACTCCCTTTATCTCCATACGTTTAAGCAATTCGCGACTAAAATGCGCGCCTGCTGCTGGAGCAACGACTGCACCTTCATTTTCTGAAAAAATTGTTTGATAACGCATTGCATCGTCTGGTTCGACAGTGCGTTTTATGTATTTAGGAAGTGGTGTTTCGCCTAGCGCATATAGTGCTTTCTTGAACTCTTCGTGATCGCCGTCATATAAAAAACGTACCGTTCTTCCTCGTGAAGTGGTGTTGTCAATAACCTCTGCTACCATCGCTTCGTCTTCACCAAAATACAGTTTGTTGCCAATGCGAATTTTGCGCGCAGGCTCTACCAATACATCCCATAAACGCAATTCTGGATTAAGTTCTCGCAATAAAAAAACTTCTATTTCGGCACCAGTTTTTTCTTTATTACCAAGCATGTGTGCTGGAAATACCCGCGTATCATTAAATACCAGTAAATCCTTTTCATTGAAGAAATTAATAATTTCTTTGAAAATGTGGTGTTCAATATTACCTGTAGCTGCATTCAATACCATCAAACGAGATTCATCACGATGCTCTGTAGGATGTTGTGCAATGAGCTCTTCCGGCAGTTTGAATTTGAATTTAGATAGTTTCATAAGCCTCCTATTTTTATATGTTATTTGTTTGAATTTGTTCGATTAGTGGTTCTATATCCCA
>DATFIF010000029.1:0-3635 GCA_035270405.1 Paludibacteraceae bacterium
ACTTTCCGTGGTTTGTGGATTCAACGTATCAACGCAGCTGCTCGCTTAGAAGGAATGTCTTATTCTCAACTTATGGGCGCTTTACACAAATCAGGTATCGCCATGAACCGTAAAGTTTTGGCCGACCTTGCTATGAATCACTCAGAAGCTTTCAAAGCAATCGTTAAAAAAGCTGCTAAAACGAAATAAGTTTTAAGCTATTCGATACAAAAAGAGAACGCCAAATTGGTGTTCTCTTTTTTTTGTATTTAGGTTCAATTTAATTTAAAACATTGCCTTTCTAACGGCAGCAGCCACGTCTTCACCTTTGATAGTAGCAACTAACTTTAATGCAAAATCCAAAGCATAACCAGGACCTTTAGCCGTTACTATGCGTTCCGACTGAACCACATTTTGGTTGCTCAAACGTGCGCCTTGTAATTCAGATTCAAAACCAGGATAACACGTTGCGTCTAATCCTTTTAGCAAACCCAAACGGCCTAACACCAACGGTGCGGCACAAATAGCTGCCAAAGGTTTCTGCGCTGCATGATGCATTGTCAATTTTGACGTCAATGCTTCACAATTTGCCAAATGAGTGGCTCCTGGCATTCCACCTGGCAATATCAAATAATCAGCCTGAGTGAAATCAACTTCTATCAACAAACAATCCGCGTACACCGTAATGTCGTGCGCACCCACAACTTCTAATTTATCGGTAATAGATACGGATTGTATGGAAATATCAGCACGACGTAAAATATCAATAACAGTCAACGCTTCAATCTCTTCAAAACCAGCGGCTAAAAATATGTAATTCATCAGCTTCAAAAATTAATTCAACTTAAATTGATAGGTAATGGTTCCCATTGCAAAATCACTACCAGCAGTAAATTTGGTACGTTTTGCAGCTTCGAGAGATGCATCACGCAAAGCTTTATTGGTAATATTGGTTTTCGTAGGTTCTATAGAAACATCCGTCACATTACCACTTCTATCTACACGGATATTAATAATAATGCGTCCCTCTTCATCGCCAGTATAAGCCGGTTTTGGCAAACCACCATTCAACGAACGTCCAGAAAGCGACCAAGAATTTCCTCCCGAAGAACCTGATCCTGCAGGATTGCCTTGAGTAGCATCTCCTGTAGAGTTACCACTTCCACCAGTCGATGGTTTATTAAAAACACTGGTAGCCGCTTTTGCTTGATCTTCTTTCCGCTTATTTTCCGCTGCAATACGTTGCTGCTCTTGGCGTCGCTGCTCTTCAACAAGACGTTGCCGCTCCTCTTCTTTTTTCTTTTTCTCCTTAGCTGCTAATACCACCGATTCATCTTCTTGCGTCATCAACTCATCATCCTTTGACGTTTTAACCAAAGGTGCCGAAGGTGTTACCACTTCCTCCATATCAACAACTTCAGAAGCGCCGTAGCCTTCAATCTCTTCACCAAAACTAATCATCAAGCCTTCATCCATATCTTTTTTAGATACAGAAAAACCAAACAGTAGCAGAATAGCTAATACTATTCCGCAGACAACGACTGTTCCAACAGATGCGTATAGTTCAGATTTTTTCATTTATTTTTCAGCAACTTTTGTCGCAATAACCAACTTCATTTTATTTTGATTGGCGATATCCAATACACGAACAACTTGTTTGTAAGGCACTTCTTCATCGGCATGAAGCGCAACAAAAAGTGTAGAATCAGCTACTTGTGCAGCTTTCAACATCGGTTCAAGTCGTTCGAAATCAATATATTGAGGAACTTCAGTCCCCTCTGCAATACTGAATGCTCCATCACGATCGATTCCAACCTTGATAATATTTGCCTTTGTTGCCGTTTTGGCTTTACTCTGAGGCAAATTTACCTTCATATCATTCGGAGACGACATCGTTGAAGCTATCATAAAAAATAATAGTAACAAAAATATGATGTCGGTCATCGACGACATACTGAATGAAGCGTCAATTTTATTTCGTTTTTTAATAGCCATATCTTACTTTTTTTTGACTCGTCGCCAAGTTATTTTTTACCAGCAGCAGGCTCGTTCAGTAAATCCATAAATTCCATGCTGCGCATTTCCAATCGACGCATCACTTCACCCACTTTACCAACCAAATAGTTATAAGCAAAATAAGCACAAACGCCAACAATTAAACCAGCAACCGTTGTTACCATGGCCGTATAAATACCACCTGACAATTGGCTCAAATTAATGGTATTACCGCCAGCTTGTTCCATTTCAAAAAAAGCTTGAACCATACCAATAACGGTACCTAAAAACCCTATCATAGGAGCACCACCTGAGATGGTAGCCAACAAGCCAAGACCTTTTTCTAATTTAGCAATTTCAATACTACCAACATTTTCGATAGCTACTTGAACATCACTCATGGGACGACCCAAACGGCTAATCCCTTTTTCAATCATGCGAGCCGATGGCGATTTGGTGTCGCGACACAAATTTAAAGCCGATTCCAATTTCCCGTCGTAAATGTAATCTTTAATACGATTCATAAAGGACGCATCCTCTTTAGAAGCTTTGTGCAAAGTGATGGTACGTTCAATAAAAATGTAAATGGCTAAAACAAACAAAATAACCAATGGAATCATAATCCACCCGCCCCGAACAGCCATATCAAAGAAACTAAGAGTTGGCTCTACCACGTCAACTGGTGGAACCATTGGAGCTACTACTGGAGCGGTTACTGGCACTGTTGCCATCGCTGTATCGGCTACGGCAGCTACGGTTTGTAATAAAATAGTAAGATTCATATTTAATTAATTTTTAGATAGTTACAATGATTAGATTATCCTAAACAACAGATTTTATAACGTTTAATCGTCTCTTCCAAACCGATATATAACGCATCACAAATAAGTGCGTGACCGATAGAAACTTCAGCTAAAAACGGAATACGTTTGCAAAGATAAGTCAAATTTTCCAAACTTAAATCATGTCCAGCATTCACTTCTACACCGAGTTTCTGCGCGTGTTCAGCCGCCAATACAAAAGATTCAATCGCAGCTTCTTTTCCGTTCGGATAGTCTGCGGCATAAGGTTCTGTATATAATTCGATACGATTAGTACCCAATTCAGCTGCTCGTTCAATATTTTTCAAATCGGTGCCCACAAAAATGGAAACACGAATACCATGCGATTGAAATTTATGAATAACTGATTTGAGAAAATCAAAATGTAAATCGCAATTCCATCCTGCATTCGAGGTGATAGCATCTGGTGCATCTGGAACCAAAGTGACTTGTTCTGGCTTCACGCCACACACAAGTTCCACAAATTCCGCTGACGGATAGCCTTCAATATTAAAATCTGTAGTGACGATTGGTCGCAAGTCATACACATCAGAGCGACGAATATGTCGCTCATCCGGTCGTGGGTGAATGGTAATTCCTTCGGCGCCAAATTTTTGGCAATCGATAGCCACCTGAACCACATTCGGATTGTCGCCACCACGCGCATTACGCAGCGTTGCTATCTTATTTATATTTACACTTAACTTTGTCATTTCTTGGTTCTTGTTTGGTCGTTTCGTTTACATTTTGTTACTTTGCATAGTGAAACAATTTCACAAACAAAAGTAATCTAAAAAAATGAGAATTGCTATATTTAGTGCCGTTTATAAAGAAGAAATT
>DATFIF010000030.1:0-9561 GCA_035270405.1 Paludibacteraceae bacterium
TCTGGAACTACTGGTTTTAGCAAAGGTGTGATGTTGACAGCTAACAATTTAGCTGGAAATGTGGCATTTGGTGCGACTACTGGTTTACTCGGAAAGGGCGATCGCACGTTAGCATTTTTGCCATTGGCTCACGCTTATGGTTGTTCCTTCGATTTCTTAACATCGTTTTGTGTTGGTGCACATACCACCTATTTAGGCAAAGTGCCATCTCCAAAAGTACTATTAAAAGCTTTTTCAGAAGTGAAACCTACGGTTATTTTTACTGTGCCGTTAATCATCGAAAAAATATATCGTAAGCAGATTCAGCCGTTGCTTAATAGTCGTTCTATGCGTTGGGCATTGAGCATTCCTATGATTGATCATACCATTCTTGGTACCATTCGCAAAAAACTAAGTGGGGCTTTTGGTAATGAATTTAAAGAGGTGATTATTGGTGGTGCGCCACTTAATCCTGAAGTGGAAGAGTTTTTTCATAAAATAGGATTCAAATTTACCATCGGTTATGGTATGACCGAATGTGCGCCTTTGATAAGTTATGCACCTTGGGCTGATTTTAAACTCACTTCTGTAGGTAAAATATTACCAGGAATGGAAGTGAAAATTCAGTCGAAAGATCCCTACACAGAAGTAGGTGAAATTATGGTACGTGGTGAACATGTGATGATGGGTTACTACAAAAATGAAGAAGCTACCAAATTAGTGTTAGAGAAAGATGGGTGGATGCATACAGGTGATATGGGAACATTAGATGCTGAAGGAAACATTTACATACGCGGTCGTAACAAAAGTATGCTGCTGAGCGCTTCAGGACAAAATATTTATCCTGAAGAAATTGAAGCCAAACTCAATAATATGCCGTTTGTGATGGAGAGTTTAATTATTGAAAATGCTGAAAATAAGTTGGTTGCATTTATTTATCCTGATTATGATGCAGTAGATGAGGCAAATATATCAGAGGAGGAGTTGCAGCTGATTATGGACGAAAATCGCAAAAATCTCAACAAAATAGTGGCGTCGTACGAAACCGTTGTGGCGGTACAGTTGTATCCTAATGAGTTTGAAAAAACTCCGAAGAAAAGTATTAAACGTTATTTGTACACGAATTTGCTCAAATAAACTTAGAACTCGTTCTTAGAATTTTAGAAAAGGTTATCCGTTGGGTAGCCTTTTTTAGTTATTGAATGTTTAAAATTGAGGTGTAGCATCAATATCTTTTGTATTTTTGCAGTATGATTTCCACAGATTTACAAACCTACATAGAAACCGAAATCTTACCACGCTACGATTCCTTTGATAAAGGTCACAATCGGCAACATATACAAAAAGTCATCACTGAAAGTTTACTGTTGGCTGAGGAGTACGCCGTGGATAAAAATATGGTCTTTACGATTGCTGCTTATCACGATAGTGGTATGCCTCAAGGTCGTGAGCAGCATCATATCTTTTCTGGTGAACTATTACTTGCTGATACGATGTTACTTCGTTGGTTTTCGCACGCACAACTGTTAGTGATGCGTGATGCTATTGAAGATCATCGTGCATCATCCAAGCAACCTCCGCGAACTATTTATGGTTGTATTGTGGCAGAAGCTGATCGCGATATATCCGTTGATGTGGTTTTACGACGTACGCTACAATTTGGATTGAAAAAATATCCTAACGAGCCGTTTTTATTCCATTTTAATCGTTCTATCGCACATTTAAAAGAAAAATACGCTGAAGGTGGGTATCTTCAGTTATATTTAAAAAGTGCTAAAAATGAGCGTGGATTAGCAGAATTACGAACATTAATTCGTGATAAGAAAGCGCTTGAGAAAAAGTGTTTACTAATTTTTGAAGAAGAGACGAATTTATGATAGAGTTTAAAAAATTGACATTGGCCGATAAAGCGACCATTCAACACTACACCTTAAAAAGCAATCGGCGCAATTGCGATTTATCGTTCGCAAACCTCTACAGTTGGCGTTTTTTGTACCATACTGAATTTGCAGTAATGGATGGTTATTTGCTGTTACGTTTTATTTTCAAAGAGCGATTGTCGTACATGATGCCGGTTGGCGAAGGCGATTTAAGACCGATTATGAAAGCGATAATGGCGGATGCCAAAGCGATGGGACAACCCTTTTTTATGCAAGGTGTCAGTGTTCGCATGCGAGCCGATTTAGACCTTGCTTTTCCCGATATGTTTCTCTTTAAAACAAGTCGCGATTATGCTGATTATCTCTATTTAAGAGAAGATTTAGCTTTGTTACGGGGAAAGAAATTTCAGGCGAAACGCAATCATGTGAATAAATTTTTGCGCGCGTATCCCGATTTTAGCTACTACCCACTCACGCCCGAAATGATTCCAGAATGTTTAGAATTAGAGGCTCAGTGGGCTGACGATACGCATCAAGATAATGAAACGTTGGTTGCGCAACGCCGCTCTTTGAATGATGCGCTTACACATTTTGAAGAGTTGGATTTAGTGGGTGGCGTCCTGTGTGTGAATGGTAAAATGGCCGCATTTACGTATGGAACTCCTATCAATGCGTTTGCGTTTGATGTGTGTGTTGAGAAAGCAGATACACGTATAGAAGGTGTATATGCGATGATTAATCGCGAATTTGCAAATCGTATTCCTGAACAATACTATTTAATCAATCGCGAAGAAGATTTGGGAATGGAAGGGTTGCGAAAAGCGAAATTATCTTATCAACCGTATGAAATTCTTGAGAAATATGGTGTGTTTTTGAAAGAATAACTGGTAAAATCAGACGAGCAAATTATGAAGGAAACTGTAAAACAACTCTACAAAAGATGTTTTGACGATAGTGATGCCTTTGTGGATTACTATTTTCAGCATCGTTATACCGATGCGCGTAACGTGTCGGTTGAGCGAGATGGGAAAGTGGTGGCGGCCTTGCAGACCTTATCCTATCCGATGACATTTGGTGGAAAATTGTGTTCAACAGCTTATCTGTCAGCCGTTTGTACCGATCCTGATTATCGCCACCAAGGAGTGATGAAAGAGTTAGTAAAAAAAACGCATCAAGCGCTTTTTAATCGTGGCGTTTGGGCTGCTACGCTTATTCCTGCTGAGGATTGGTTGTTTATGGTGTATGCCAAACACCATTATTCAACCCAGTTTTTTCAAGAAGAAGTCTCTTATGTGATTGAACAGTTGCAGGCTGATTCGATGTGTGTTATTGAGGATTTGACGCCTGAAACTAGTGAGGCGGTGTTTGCATTTTTCAATGAAAAATTATTAGAAAGACCGTATGCTATCATGCATACTGAAGAAGATTTTAAAACGCTTGTGGGCGCACTATTTCTTGATAAAGGAAGCGTATTAGTGGCTTCCACTGATGGAAAAATTTCAGGCGTTGCGTGTGTCCATCCTTCATCCAAAATTTTGGAATTAGTTTATCAAAGTTCGGTAGAACAAACGGCGTTATTGAGAGCTGTCGGTTTACGGTATCATCAAACCGAAGTGACCTATTTAGTTCCTCCCGTTAGCGAGCAGAAAAAGCCATTAGGCATGATTCGCATTTTGGCTGCCGATAAGTTTTTGAATTGTTATGCCTCCATTTATCCTAATCAAACAACTACCATTTGTGTGAGTGATGACGAGTTACCTGAAAACAGTGGGCGGTATACGTTGTCCAATGGAATCTGTACCAAAACAGAGTTGTGCGATACTGATGTAGCTGTTTGGAACATGTCACAATTAGCAGATTTTCTATTTCGTGCCACTGTGCCACACATGAGTTTGATGATGAATGAGTGAATCTTAGTTGATATGATCTAAGATGAGTTGATTAAACTTGGCGCTTGTGTTGTTTAAAAATTCCATGTTAATCCCAACCGAATAGAGCGCTGATTGAATCGTTTCTGGCACAAAAGAGTTGTGCAGTAGTCGGGCTTTATCTTTCTCGGTGGTAATTACTAGTGTGTTAGCTGGCAAAGCGTCGAAAAGTTCAGTAATCTGTTTGAAATCTTTTTCTGTAAAATCGTGATGGTCGCCAAAAGATAAGGTCGTTACGGTGTTGGCTAATGGTGTCACATAATCGTACAATCCTGTGGCTGACACAACGCCTGTTACAACCAAAATGTCTGGCTTTTTGATATTTTTTTTATCCCAATTTAGAGCTGGCGCATGAAATACTGCTTGTGGACTATCGTAGACAATGGTAGTAAAAAAGAGCGATTGTTCACGCCGTAAATTCAACGATTTTCGCCATTTTTCTTCGTCAATAGTGTCTGATGAAGGACATTTGGTAACAATCACGCAATTCGCACGCGTAACTCCTTTTGGCGACTCTCTGAGACGTCCTAACGGTAAAAAGGTGTCTGTTTGTATCGGACGATTATAATCGATTAATACGATCGAAAAACTTGGTGTGACGTAGCGATGTTGAAAAGCGTCGTCGAGTAAAATGACGTCAGGTTTGTCTGCTTGTTGCAGTAATTGATTGATGCCATGCACACGTTTTTCGTCGACGGCTACTGTGATATTCGCAAATTTTTGATAGATTTGAAACGGTTCATCACCGATGGTTTGAGCCGTAGCGGTTTTAGTAGCCAACACAAACCCTGACGTTTTGCGTTTATAGCCACGGCTGAGTACGGCGACGTGTTTTTTATTGTTGAGTAATTCTATCAGATATTCCGTATGAGGAGTTTTGCCTGTTCCACCAACGGTAATATTTCCCAAACAGATGATTGGAATATCAAAGGTTTTAGAGGATAATAACTGATAATCAAAGCCTTTGTTGCGTAGCCAAGCGACCAACCCAAATAGTTGGGATGGCAGATAAAGAAAAAAACGTTTCCAAAATGGCTGCGATAAGTGGCTCATAGTAGTGAAAAGGATAGGTGTAAACGTGATTTAAGCCTGATGAACTGTTAATTGAGGGAGTGGGAATCCAATACCTTCTTTATTGAACGTTGCATAAATGGTTTTGTTCATATCAAAATAGACACTCCAATAATCAGAACTATTAACCCACGCACGTACGGTGATATTGACGCTACTGTCAGCCAAAGCTCCTAAGGCTATCAATGTGCTAGGTTCTTCTAAAATACGTGGTTCGTTGGTTAAAAGATGTTCTATCACAGTTTTTGCTTTTTCGTAATCTTCGCCATATTCGATGCTTATAATCCATTCTACGCGTCGTGTTACTTGATTGCTGTAATTTGTTAATACACCGTTACTTAATGCACCATTTGGGATGTAATTAACTTTGTTATCTGGCGTTGTTAAAATGGTATGAAAAATTTGGATTTCTTTCACGGTGCCGCTTAATCCTTGAGCTTCTACATAATCGCCCACTTTGAATGGTTTTAATAACAAAATCAATAATCCGCCTGCGAAATTTTGGAGATTACCGCTCAATGCCATACCAATGGCTACACCAGCTGATGCTAATAACGCTGCAAACGACGTGGTTTCGATTCCCAACGCGCCAATTATCGCAATAACGAGAAAAATAACTAAAACGATATTGACAGCACTTCCTAAAAATGAACGAACGGACGGATCTAAATCCCGTTTCGCCATCATGCGAGCCACCAATTTATTAACTCCTTTGATAACGTAACGCCCAATAAAATAGATGATGGCTGCGGTTAAAATGCTTTTACCCAGCGAAACGCCAGATGCTATTAATTGATCCAGTATTTCTGTAAATGAATTCATAAGAAAACTATTAAAATGTGTAAGTAGTAGACTGCAAAAGTATATCTTTTTTTTCACATTGTGAATAGATTACAGGTGGTTTTTATCTGAAAGGAGAGTTATTCTGTTTGTCTTTTCCAGTTTCTTTTGTATCTTTGCAACCTCAAATTTAAAGCCATTGTCTCACTTAGAGGCAGGCCGTGTGCTTGGTCAACCACGTAAAAAACAAGAAATTATGAAACAACAAGTATCTGTTCCCTTCATGCTGTTGGGCATTCTGTTTAACGTTTGTCTTATTACAGCCAATCTCCTCGAAACGAAAGTGATTACAGTTCTCGGCATTACGATGACTGCTGGATTACTCGTTTTCCCAATCTCTTATATCATCAACGATTGTATTGCTGAGGTGTGGGGATTTAAAAAAGCACGCCTAATTATCTGGAGCGGTTTTGCCATGAATTTTTTTGTGGTGGCTATGGGCCAAATCGCGGTGGCGATACCAGCAGCTCCTTTTTGGGATGGCGAAGCAGGTTTTAACTTTGTATTTGGTATGGCGCCACGCATTGTGGCAGCTTCGTTGGCTGCGTTTTTGGTTGGTTCGTTTCTCAATGCGTTTGTGATGAGCAAGATGAAACTCATGCACGCTGGCAAACACTTTTCGTTACGTGCTATTTTGAGTACGTTGGTGGGCGAAACTGCCGATTCCATTATCTTTTTCCCTATTGCCTTTGGTGGAATGATTGGTTGGTCGGAACTCTGGAAAATAATGGCGGTGCAAATTGTGCTGAAATCGCTCTACGAAGTGGCGGTGCTGCCCGTAACTATTCGTGTGGTGAAAGCCATCAAAAAAGTGGAAGGCGTTGATGTGTACGACAAAGGAATCTCCTACAATCCACTCAAAATTAAAGATATTTAATCCTACAGATAGAGCCTCACAACTATTTTTTTGTGAGGCTTTTTTGAGTTCGATGGAAATCGTGTCAGGTTTTGAGATGTGTCAAAAAGCATTTACAAAAGTTGTTAGATTGGAAACAAATGTGTACATTCGTTGCTTTGATTCTCGTAACTCCTTTTTTGGAGATAAATGATACACTTGTCAACTTTTAAAAACGAACTAGATATGAAAAAAAAATCAGTTGTAAGTTTAGCTATTGCAGCTTTTATTGTGGTTTCTTTCTCTGCTTGTAACCAATGTCCTTTAACTGAAGAAGCGACCGATGATGCCAACAAAGAGGCTGTTGTGTTCAAAGATTATGGTGCAGAGCCATTGGTGTTGGATATTGAAGAGTACACGGTAAGTAATGACGATTTTCGCATCACTTTATGGACTGGCAGCACTATTCAACTCACACTTATGAGCATTCCTGTGGGAGGAGAAATTGGTTTAGAACAACATGTTGGGATAGAACAATTTCTACGTGTAGAAGAAGGTAAAGGAGTTGTGTATATGGGTGACACCGAAGAAAATCTCGATTTTGTGAGAGAAGTAGGCGATGATATGATTATTATGGTTCCATCTGGTAAATGGCACAACATTGTAAATACAGGCGACGAACCGCTCAAAATGTATTCTATTTATGGTCCTGCAGAACATCCTCGCGGCACAGTTCACAAAACTGCAGCCGACGATCCTCATCATCCGTAATCGTGTGTAGTGTCAAAACTTTAAATCAGTTAAGATAGTTTCACAAATAACTAATTGTCTGTTAATCACAAAAAAACACTTATCTTTGTAAGAAAGTCACTAATTCATTTTGTAGGTCTGATTGTAAGGCGTGTAAAATGACACATCCAACGTTTCTATGTTAACAAGTAGACTTGTAATATGGATTTAGCGGAAATTTTAAAAAAAGCAACTATGTCAGATGAGATGAAACCTTGTCCTAAATGTCAGTCGCCATACGGTTACTCGTTAGGAGATGAACTGTACGCCTGTCCCGAATGTTTTAACGAATGGAATCCTCATGAAAAATCGGAAGAGGAGACTTTGAAAGTGCTCGACTCAAATGGGAACGAACTTGTAAATGGCGATTCGGTGATTATTATAAAAACTTTACCTGTAAAAGGCGCTCCTAAACCGATTAAATCGGGAACAAAGGTGAAAAACATTCGTTTGACCTACGGCGATCACAATATTGATTGTAAAATTGACGGATTTGGTTCAATGGCCCTGAAATCGGAATTTGTAAGAAAAGCTTAATCGAAATTAGTTATCAAACGCATTTTACTAAAAATACAAAACAATGGAAAAAAAACAAGTTTATCAGGTTCAGTGACTCAACGGGAAGAATTTAAACGCAAATTCACTTTATGGGAACTCTATCGCTCGTTTGTCTTTATGCCACGAGCCATGTTTAAACTCATTAAAAACTCCAAACATCTACTCGTTGATCCCCATTTTGTGGAACGTTTGCAATTGGCTGTTACCGAAGTTAATGGGTGTGCTGCCTGTTCTTATCAGCATACCAAAATGGCGTTACAGCAAGGTATGAGCAATGAAGAAATCAGTAGTTTTTTGGGCGGCGCAGACGATTTTATTAAACCTGAAGAGGCCAAAGCTATTTTGTTTGCTCAGCACTTTGCCGATTCCAGAGGATTTCCCAAGCTCTATTCTTACGACTCCATCGTTACAGAGTATGGCGAAGAGAAAGCACGCATTATGCTTGCAGCTGTTCAAGTGATGATTGCCGGAAATATGTATGGAATTCCATTTAGTGCATTTCTTTCGAGACTTCAAGGAAAACCGTATAAAGGCAGCTCTTTAATCTACGAATTGGGCATGTTGGTAATAGGATTCTTATTGTTGCCATTGGCCATAATTCATGGACTTTTAAGAGGTTTGATTGGTTTGTCAAATGTGCGATTTGATAAAAAAGCAACGGATTAACGCTTACTAGTTACTAGTTTTAGCTTTTTTTCTGCTCGTTCCAATGAAATGACGACGCTACCAGTTGTCTGATTTCGTCTGGATTGGTAACGATATGGGTTGGCGAAAATGCTTTTAACTCCTTTTCTAATCTAAATCCCCACGTAACACCGACGGAGTTCACTCCTGCGTTTTGGGCGGTGAGCATATCTACGCCAGAATCGCCAACAAACAGCACCTCTTTTTTTTCAACATTACACACGGTTACAATCTCTTCAATAATCGTAGGATCGGGTTTAATGGCAATATTTTCGCGCTGTCCCAAAACAGCCTCAAAATGTATGTTAGGAAAATAAGAAGTAACCAATTTTTGTGTGGCGAGGTGGTATTTATTCGATGCCACGGCTAACTTAATTCCTTTCGCTTGCAACTCTAATAATAGTTCAGGAATTCCTTTGTAAGGCTCTGTTAAATCGCGTTTGTGCGCTTCGTAAAAAAGTAAAAAAGCCGCTTTGATACGCAGAATTTGCTCTTCGGAACGTGCTTCTTGTGGTAGCGCGCGTTCCATTAATTTATGAATACCGTTTCCTACAAAAAAGTTGTATGCCTCCACGGGATGAGTGGGGAAACCGTTTTCAGTTAACGCATAATTTGTGGCGGTTGCCAAGTCGTTGATGGTGTTCAATAAAGTGCCGTCAAGATCAAAAATAATCAATTTTGTCATAGTCGTACAAAGGTAGTCGTTTTTTACTAAAAGAGATTTAGAATTCGGTTGTTTTTTCACTCCCTCAAAGCACGCGGTTAACGATCTGCAAAATTTCTGAAAAATAATTGGTTAACGGTTTGTCAGTTTGGAAAAAAGTTGTACCTTTGCAGCCCCAAATAGTGGGAAATAAATATAGTTTAAGTATTAAAATCAGAAAAAATGCCTACAATTCAGCAATTAGTTAGAAAAGGAAGGGTTACTCTGGAAGAGAAAAGCAAGTCCCCAGCATTGGGTTCATGCCCGCAACGTCGCGGTGTTTGTGTGCGTGTT
>DATFIF010000031.1:0-22149 GCA_035270405.1 Paludibacteraceae bacterium
CAGCATGGATTTGGTATGTACAACACACTTTTGCCAAAAGGTAAAATTGAATCAAGTCTTTTTGTTACTGCCCAAGTTCAGTTTGGCGCTATTTTACATTTAGACAAAAAGAAAGAGATGTATGTAGCTGCTTATGTTGAGCATGGAGTTAATAATATGTTTGTGAATAAAGATGCTAAACCCTTATTTACAACTATTCAGAATGTAAATAGCTACCAATATAATGGTTACTATTCAAGTCTTTCTACTAGTAGTATTCCATTGATAGTTGGTATCAAAGTGGGCTGGCGTTTCAAAGATGTTCACGATTGTAATTGTATTCGTCAATAAAATTTTAAATACAATGTATGAAAAAAATAGGATTAATTTTTAGTGTCTGGTTGATTACGTCGTTTGTCATGCAGGCTCAAGCGTACACGAATTTGGTTGGACAAAAAACGCCAGAGTTAATTATCGAAAAATGGATTTCGCCAGCTCCAGAACTTCAAGGAAAATTCATTATTATCGATTTTTGGGCCACTTGGTGTCCTCCTTGTCGTGTTTCTATTCCTCACATGAACGCCTTAGCTACTAAATATGCCGAACATGTGGTAGTTATAGGCTTGTCAAAAGAGGCAGAAGCAACCGTTCGCGCTTTTAAAGGCATGGACTATTATAGCGCCATCGACACTAAAGGACGATTGCAGATAGCCGTAGGCGTTCGTGGTATTCCCAATGTAATGATAATAGATCCTCAAGGCATGGTACGCTGGCAAGGTCATCCGGGTAATTTAACAGAAGAAATTATAGATACGCTTATTGCCGATTATGCCCAGAAATTAGCTACTGTTCCACCTACTCCTGTAGAACGAGTGAATATAAACGACTCTTACGAGAGTCATGTAGAAAAACCAACATACAATTCTACCGACGAAGCACCTGGTCAAAACATTGATATTTACGACCATTTATAGGTTTTGGATTTAGAATAGAAAAAAATGTTTCTACAATTTTTGTAACTCAAAAAATAGTTGTACATTTGCATCCGCTTTCAAGAAGGCGGATGCTTTTTTTAGAAGTGATAATTGCGAAAGTAGCTCAGTTGGTAGAGCACGACCTTGCCCCAGACATCGGATATGCTTCGACCTTGGCAAGTATTTTTGAAAAAGTATTTTCTAAAATTATCCAACACATAATTGCGAAAGTAGCTCAGTTGGTAGAGCACGACCTTGCCAAGGTCGGGGTCGCGGGTTCGAATCCCGTCTTTCGCTCTTAAAGTCGCAAGACGCCCGAATGGTGGAATGGTAGACACGAAGGACTTAAAATCCTTTGGCCTTTAACGGCTGTGGGGGTTCAAGTCCCCCTTCGGGTACAAAAAGGGATTCTTCTGTTTTTTTCAACAGTAGAGTTCCTTTTTTTTATTTTATAATCCATTGATATTATGGTATTTAAAGCAAAAGACTGGTTGACAGCAAGAGGTTTAATACGATTTTTGTCTAAGGTGCGCTAAATAATAGCAAATTACCAAATGAAGTATTTTTCTAGGAAATAGATAATGCCCAAATTTTTACATCGTACACCTTAGAATTATTCTTTTTATAAGTTTCAGTGAGTATTTAACAAACAAAAAATTAGTTTAGTTTATCATGAAAATACCAAAACACATCCAAGAAATTATTCATAAGCAAGAAGTACACATTTTATCAACATCCACAAAAGATGGTATGCCGAATATCATCTATTTGAAATTTCTTAAAGTTTACACTGACGAATAAATTTTAATAGCCAACAATAAGTTTTCTAAAACCGAAAAAAACATTCTCGAAAATCCAAGAATTTCGTTTGTGGTAATGGATTTAGAAAACCGAAAGGCATATCAATTAAAAGGTACTGTTGAGATACATAAGGATGATAAAATCTATGAAGATACCCTAGAATGGGTCAAAACAAAAAGGCCTGATATGGACCCTCCTAAATCGGGAGTAATTCTTACTATTCAAGAAATTTACTGTGGAGCCGAAGCGATAATGGAAGAATAAAGTTTCCTTGTAAAAATGTATGTAACAACCTTTGTAGTTATTGAAATTAATTTCTAACTTTGAATGGTCTTAAAAACAGTAATAAACCGCCCTCGTTTGATGTACGAATTTGAACGATTTTTTAAGCGCGTAAACGTAAACTGTACCAATAGCGAATTCAATAATATTTAATAAACAACCGTATGAGTAAAAGTCAAGACGCCAAAAAAACCGTAAAAAAAGAGGCAACTAAAACCCCAAAAGAAAAAAAAGCGGAAAAGAGATTGAAGAAATCTGCGAAAGGCTAGTTGATTCTCAGAATCTAAAAGTAATAGCATCTAAATACTCGACGAGGATTTAGATGCTATTTTGTACAATAAGTTACATGAAAAAAATAGAAATAGTTAATCCAAACCAACTATGACATTTGAACAAGTAGTAAATTACCGACGATCTGTAAGGCATTACAGCACTAACCCAATCGATGCGGAAACGGTAAAGAAATGTTTAGAACTTGCCACGCTGGCTCCCAACAGTTCTAATATGCAACTTTGGGAATTTTATCACATTACAAATCCTGAGCTGTTGAAAAAGCTTACCGTCTCCTGTTTAAACCAACAAGCAGCTGATACGGCTCAACAAATGGTCGTCTTTGTAACGCGACAGGACTTGTATCGAAAAAGAGCGGCAAAAGTGAATGAATTGGAAACGCAAAATGTGCTGAAAAATAGTCCAAAAGAGCGGCAGGAGAAAAGAATCAAACGTTGGAATTTATACTACGGGAGAGTGATGCCATTTTTATATGCGCGTTTTTTTGGTTTGTTAGGCGGTTTACGAAAAATTATGGTGGCTCTCATCGGACTTTTCAGACCAATCATCTATCAAGTGTCAGAACATGACACAAGAGTAGTGGTGCATAAAACCTGTGCTTTGGCAGCGCAAACATTCATGTTAGCCATGGCAAGCGAAGGTTATGATACCTGTCCGCTTGAAGGTTTCGATAGCAAACTAGTAAAACGAATGTTGAATCTGCCATTAGGAGCAGAAATTAATATGATTATTCCTTGTGGCATCAGAGTAGAAGGCGGTGTGTGGGGAGATAGAATGAGAATTCCGTTCGATGACGTTTATCGGAGAGTTTGAAACTAAAAACAATCATCACCCCTACGCATTAACCAAAGCCGACAAAAAAAAACAACAATAAAATGAAAAAAACTTACATAGAAGAACAGACGTTTGATAAAATTGATTTCAAAGAGGTGGCATTAGAAAAGGGCGACTATGAAAGGTGCCGATTTCTCAATTGCGACTTTTCAAACAGCGATTTATCTGAAAATATATTTATCGATTGTGAGTTTTTAGATTGTAATTTAAGTTTGGCGTCACTCATCAATACAGCATTCCGCGATGTGATATTTGTAGGTTGTAAATTGCTGGGCTTGCATTTTGATACGTGTCATGTATTTGGACTTTCGATGCGTTTTGAAAACTGCCTCTTAAATCACTCGTCGTTTTATAAGACAAAACTCAAACAGACACACTTCAAAACTACGCAATTACAGGAAGTGGATTTTACGGAATGTGATCTGACAAGTTCGATATTTGATAATTGCGACTTGAGTAGAGCCACTTTTGAAAGTACGAATATGGAGAAGACGGATTTTAGAACATCTTACAACTACTCCATTGACCCAGAAAGAAACCGACTAAAAAAAGCAAAATTTTCAATCTCAAACGTTTCTGGATTGCTCTACAAATACGCTATTGAGATAGATTATACAAGTTAAGAAAGACGAAAAACCAACGCGATAAATTCTTTTTTTTACAAAGGATATCCGTCAAAGTCGTACAGTAGAGTCGATAAATAACGCTCACCAGTATCAGGCAAAAGCGCCACAATCATTTTTCCTCTATTCTCAGGTCGTTTGGCGAGTAGAGTAGCCGCATATACAGCAGCTCCTGAAGAGATTCCAACTAAAAGACCCTCTTGCTGTGTCAGTTCGCGTGCCGTGCGAATGGCATCATTATTATCTATTTGAATAATTTCATCTACAATCGCTGCGTTATAGGTGTTTGGAATAAATCCTGCACCGATACCTTGAATTTTATGTGCGCCCGCTTTTCCTCCTGATAAAACTGGAGAATCAGAAGGTTCTACGGCTACCACTTTCACGTTTGGATTGTGTGCTTTCAATGCTTCACCAACGCCACTGATAGTTCCTCCCGTTCCAACTCCAGCGACGAAAAAAGCCACTTGTCCATCGGTATCTCTCCAAATCTCTTCGCCAGTGGTTTTTTTGTGAATAGCTGGATTTGCTCTATTCTCGAATTGTTGTGGAATAAATGATCCAGGTTTTTCTTTTTGTAATTCCAACGCTTTATTGATAGCTCCTACGATACCATCTTCTCCGGGCGTCAATACTAAATTTGCTCCAAACGCCTTGAGTAAATTACGACGTTCCACGCTCATGGTGTCGGGCATCGTTATGGTTATTTTATAACCTTTAATGGCAGCTACCATCGCCAATCCAACGCCAGTATTTCCGCTTGTTGGCTCAATAATTTCTACGCCCGATTTCAAAATACCTTTGGCTTCAGCATCTTCAATCATCGCCAGTGCAATGCGCTCTTTGACGCAACCAGCAGGATTAAATGATTCCAATTTGACAACAATGGTGGCTTCCAACTTTTTTAATGCAGAGAATTTTGTTAATTCGAGAAGCGGTGTGTTGCCAATAAGTTCCGTGAGGGTTTTTGCAATTTTTGCCATAGTGATAGTGGGATTAGTTTGATGTAACAAAGATAGTAGCTATAATAGAATTATACAATCGTTCATTCTATTATTAATTTTTGTGGAATGTGTGAGGGCATTACTGCAAGTGTAACCAAATAAATGCCTTTTGGGAGTTTAGTTAGGTTGATATCCATTTGTGGCATAACGTCACATTCCATCATTACAATTCCTTGTAAATTACAAATTTGAATTGTATGTTGAGCATGGTCGTCAAAGTTTATTGTCAATCTATTTTTGGCTGGGTTTGGATAAATCAAAAAGTTATTACTGTTATTTTTTACCGATGGAATCGCCACATTTTCTAAAGTAGAAGTTGCTAGTCCAAAACCGTGCGCCGTTTCGTACCACATGTAATACGTTTCGTCTTTGAAAATAACATCGGGCGTCCAAGGACCTCGCTCTTCGTTTGTATTATACGGATTTGTATATGTATTCATGATTGGATTCTTCGGATATTTTGTCCAAGTTAAACCATCTAACGATGTAGCATAGCCAATTTTAATGGTATCAATCACGTCGTTATCGAGAAAGTCATGGTAAGAAGCACCACAATACCACATTTCAAAATGCTCATCTTTTTTGATAATGGTTGGCGTGGCAACTGAGAGTCCTTCCCACGAATAGTCAGAATCGGTATCAATCACAGGATTTCCACTATATTTTGTCCACTGAATTCCATTTGGTGATGTCGCCACGCCGATACGTACTTTGTAGTTCGCGTTTATACCAGAATACCACATAAAATAGGTTGTTCCGTCGTATAAAACAGAGGGAGATTCGATGTAAAGTTCGTCCCATTCACCACTATTTCCAGGTGATAAAACCGGTTCTGTACCAACACGATTCCAATGAATTCCATCATCTGATTCGGCTAATCCAATGGCGCCTCCAATGGAGTTATTATCTCTATCTCCAAAATAGTAGAGTTTATAACCCGTATTATCTTTCAACCAATCAGGTGTATCCAAAAAATGGCCATCCCAATTTCCATCACTACTGACATCAAAAATGGGTGTAGCTTCATTATATTTTGTCCAATGAGTGCCATCTAACGAGTAAGCATAACTGATTCGCCCTTTCGTATCAACACCTCCAGCTGCATAAAGCATTTTCAAGGTGTCATTATCGGTAATTACCGAAGGACTTCCTATGGCTATGCCTTCATACTGATTTAATGTTTTAGACAACACTAAATTAGTAGGATTTTTTGTCCATGTCACTTGTGCCGTTACTAGCGAAGTAATACTTATGATTATTATAAGGAAGTTAATTCTCATTTTTTATTATAATTGTCCAGATTCTACTTGTAAAATAATACGTTCAATCAGTGCATCATTTTTTCCACTGCCATATTCTGCTTTTAAATCAGCACCGAAAATTTTTGCAAATAGTTGATAAAAACCTGCTGTAAAACTTCCGCGATAGGCACGAATGAGTTCGTATGATGTGGCATCGCACTCTCTATCGATGAGCCGAATGAGTAATTTCCCTTGGCTAAAAGTCATATTCTTAAAACTACTTTCATTTTTTTTGTAAATTTCCTTTTCAAATTTCCGCATATAGCGATCGCGCTCCCGCTTGTTAGTTATGCGCATCAAGGTGTCATTTGTTTCCTGTATCGTTTTCGTAATTAATTTGGAATAAGGTAGTGTTTTTTTGACATCCCGTACCAATTTCCAGTAATATTTTTCTTGTTGTTTGTTTTTGAATCGTAACGTTGGATAAATATATACATTGGGTAACGTGAAGATATAAATAGTGTCAGAACCACTTATCTCAATAGGAACACGATATCCCGCAATCTCTCCAGTGGCTGTTTTGAGAATGGTTGTTTGCGCTGATAAACCGATGTAGGTTAAGCACAAAAGGAGCACTATTACAAGGAATCGTTTCATAACGATACAAATTTAACTAATTGTTGAGATAAGTTTGCATTTTTTAAAACTTTTATCTATTTTTAGCTGTTATTTGTAATACGACAAAAAGTGTGCCGATGACTAGAATACAGCTCTTTTTAGCAGTGTGCTTTTTCGGCATTGTGCCGATTCAAGCGCAAGTGGCAACCATCGTGCCTAGCTCTTATGTGGCGGGCAATGCGTCAGTCGCTTATCATAAAGATTGGCAGCCGTTCCAAAATCCTGCCGCTTTGGCGCATGCGCAGAACTACAGTGTGACGTTACTTTACGAAAATCGGTATATCACTAAAGAGTTAGGAAATTCTGTTGCTAGTTTGGCGATTCCTACTAAATATGTGAATGTTGGCGCTTCTTTTTCCTATTTTGGTTATGCTTCGTATAATGAAATGCTTGCTTCCGTGACATTGGCGCGTAGTTTTGGCAAAGTGTTGCATATCGGTCTCGAATTTGATTATTACACACTCTACTTGTCACCTTCTGAGCGTTATCGCGGAACTGTGACAGCGCAGGTTGGTGTTCAACTTCAAGTATTGCCCAATTTGATGATTGGTTTTAATGTTTTTAATCCTGTTTTTTCTAAAATAAAAACGGATTTGATAACAAAACCGCTACCTTCTGTATTTAGTTTGGGAACCAACTATCAACTACATGAAAAGGTATCGTGGTTGGTTCAGTTGGACAAAGAAGTTCATTCGCCCATGCGTTGGGCTACGGGATTTGAGTATGCACCATTCGAAGAGTTTACGGTACGTGTTGGAGCTTATGGTTTCGATTATTTCGTGCCAACATTGGGTGTTGGTTTGGCGTTTGATGGGTTTAGATTTAATCTGCAAACAGAATATCGCCATCCGTTGGGTTTAACCATGATGGGCGTTCTACAATATCGGTTTCAATGAGACGTCTAGGTATCATAATCGCTCTATTTTTCTCATCGATTTCTATGATTGCTCAAGAAATTGTAGTGAATCGTGTGGTTGAGAAAATATATAGTCAGTTGATGGAAACGAGTGAGACGGAAATTGATTATAGCGATTTGTACGATGATTTAATCGGTTTTTACGAACATCCAATCAACCTCAACCAAACGACTCCCGAGGAACTCTCCAAATTGCGTTTTTTGTCCGATATTCAAATCGAAAATCTCTTTTATTACCTCTATAAAGTCGGTTCGATGCGTACGATTTACGAACTACAATTGGTGGAAGGTATGGATCTGTTTACGATTCAATTTTTAGTGCCATTTGTAACGGTTAATGAAACCGAGCCAGTATCAAAAAAATGGAATTTTAAGGAGGTGATGCGAGCGAGTAAACACGAACTAATTTTCCGTTTTGATGGCACTTTTGAAAAGAAATTAGGTTATTCTGCTGTGTCACCCGAAGAACTTTTAGAGAATCCGAATAAAAAATATTTAGGCGATCCATTTTACACCTCGTTAAAATACCGTTTGAAGAGTTCGGACAAACTACAACTTGGTTTGACGGCTGAAAAAGATGCGGGCGAACCATTTTATGGTCGCTATAATAAGGGTTATGACTTTTATTCTGGATTTATACAACTAAACAATTTGTGGAAATTCTCTACGATTGTTTTGGGCGATTATCGGGCAAATTTTGGTCAAGGTTTGGTGATGCAGCAAGATATGAATCCAGGAAAATCGAGTTTGGTAACCAATGTTACGACTCGTTCGCAAGGTTTGAAACGTCACGCATCGACGGATGAATATAATTTCTTACGAGGTGTTGGTGCTACGGTTGCATTAGGCGATTTTAAAGTTTCTGCGTTTTATTCCGTTCGTATGATGGATGCTGATACGATTGGAGGTGCTTTTTCGTCATTTAAAACAGATGGATTACATCGGTTGGTGAGTGATTTTGAGAAAAAACGCACTGTAAATCGCCAAGTTTTAGGGAGTAATGTTACCTATCGACACCGCTTTTTTCGATTAGGGTTTACGGCTACTCAAACATGGCTTGACGTGCCTTTGTCGTATCAACCATCTCCTTATCAATTATACTATTTCCGAGGCAAATCGCAATTTGCTGCTAGCGTCGATTATCTTTTTATCAGGCACGGATTTCAATTTTTCGGCGAAACAGCTGTCAACGATGTTGGTGGAGTAGCCACGTTAAACGGGTTGATGTTTGCGCCAACCTCTCTTCTTAATTTGGTTGTATTGCAACGGTATTATTCTAAAAAATATGACGTGTTTTTTGCAAATGCATTTAGCGAAGGCAGTCGTGCTAACAACGAAAGTGGGTTGTATATTGGTGCCGAAGTAAAGCCTGTTCGCAAATGGAAATTGTCTGCTTATGCCGATTTGTTTTATTCGCCTTGGTTAAATTATCAAGTGAATAAACCTGCGGCTGGATACGAGACTTTGTTGCAAGTGGAATTTATGCCGAGCAGAAAAGTAGAAATGTATGGACGTTTTAGGTTTGAGCAAAAAGAAAAGAATACACAAGAACTCGCTTTGCAACCTACAACACTGATAGTCGATCGAAAAAAAATGTCGTTCCGCTATGCCATCACCTACGAACTTCTCCATGTTGGCTTTAAAAATGTAGTGGAATTCAATTCTGCTGCTCTTGGAACAACTCCAACCTATGGTTTTTTGATGACGCAAGATATTGTGTATAAGTTGCAAAAAATTGATTTAACAGTAGCACTTCGCTATGAATTTTTCGATGCGCCTGCTTACGAAAATAGGTTTTATATTTACGAACGTGATGTTCCGTATGCTTCATATACGCCTGCTTTATATGGCGTAGGTAATCGCTGGTATGCTATTGTAAACTATCAAATTATTCGAAATTTAACGCTCTATTTGCGTGTGTCTCAAACTTATTATACGGATAATCGTCAACAACTTGGCACTGGACTAGAAACAATTATGGGAAATCACAGAACCGATTTTCGTGTACACGTGCAATGGAAGTTTTAACGTATGCAAACATCTTTACTATAAGTTTTTTAGTACTTTTGTAAAGTACAACACACGTAATTATGACAACGCACAAAGGGAAAATATTAATGGCTATGAGTGGCGGTATCGATAGTACAGTCACTGCCATGCTACTTTTAGAACAAGGATATGAATTAGTTGGTGTTACTTTTCGTACGTACGACAGTATTCAAGAAAGTTGTTTAGCAAAAGAAAAGGGCTGCTGTAGTATCGATTCGATTATGGAAGCCAAACGAATGGCCGAAAAATTGGGATTTGAACATCACATTTTGGATTTTAGACAAACGTTTAAAGATCAGGTGATTTGTAATTTTATGGATGAATATATGCAAGGGCGTACACCTAATCCGTGTGTGCTGTGTAATTCGTCGATTAAGTGGGGAAAATTGCTTGATATGGCTGATGAATTTGGATGTTCGCATATTGCAACGGGGCATTACGCACAAATTATTCACGAAGATGATCACTGGTTTCTGGCAAATGCTGTCGATGAGCAAAAAGACCAAACCTACTTTTTATGGATGTTGTCCCAAAAGAATCTTTCGCGTACGCTTTTCCCATTGGGAGGATTTACTAAGTCGGAAGTCCGTCAAATGGCTTTAGATCGTGGTTTTGAAAAGCTCTCTAAAAAAGTAGAGAGTCAAGAAATTTGTTTCGTTCCTGAAAATGATTACCGTCAGTTTCTATCGGAACATGTTGCCGATTTTGAAGAAAAATGCCAACCTGGTGATTTTATAAATACCAACGGAGAAGTTATTGGTCGTCACCAAGGATTTCCTAATTATACTGTCGGACAGCGCAAAGGCTTAGGCGTGGCTTTTGGTACGCCTAAATATGTGGTCGGCATTGATGCCGAAAAAAATCAAGTGATTCTAGGTGATCGTGAAGATCTTTATTCGCAAACGTTGCGTGCTACAGCGTGTCGTTTTACATCGGTTGGTTTGTTAGAAAAAAACAATCGTGTGTTAGCTCGCATTCGTTACAAAAGTGCTGCTTCTGAAGCAACTATTGCTTTTGATGGGCGTGTTGCTACACTCACATTTACGGAGCCAGTTTGGGGAGTAACACCTGGACAATCTGTTGTCTTTTATCAAAACAATCGTGTTATTGGAGGAGGATTTATTGCGTAATGAAAAAAAATGGTTTCATCTTAATTTTTCTGTTCTGTTGTGCTTTCGTCAGTGCAACTCAGAATTATTATTTTGTAACGCTACACGATAAAGCCAACTCTTCTTATAGTTTGTCACAGCCCGAAACCTTTCTTTCTGAGCGTGCAATTGCGCGACGTATCAAACATAATTGTCCTGTCGATTCGATGGATTTACCTCTGAATTCTAATTATGTGGACAGTATTAAATCTTTTGGAATTACTGTTCATCACCGTTCTAAATGGTTTAATGGGCTGACCATTATAGCAACTACTGAGCAAATTCAAGCGATTCAATCGTTAGATTTTGTGGATTCTGTGGAGTTGACTTGGGCGCCAAAAAATCCCATACGGAGAATACAAAAAAATGTTGCTGCAACAACAACTTTAAATTACGGTGCGTCGCAGGTGCAAACTGAGATGCTTCACGTGCCCTTTTTGCATACCGCAGGTTTTCTTGGTGATGGGTTGCACATCGCTGTTATGGATGTTGGTTTTTTTAATGTCGATACCATAACTGCTTTTGACAGTTTGCGTCTGCAAGGACGCTTATTGGGAAGTCGCGATTTTGTTAATCCGCAAGGTTCTGTGTTTGACCAAGGCACGCATGGAACTGCTGTTTTGTCGACGATGGCAGCCAATATTCCTGAAACCTATTTGGGCACGGCACCAAAGGCGTCATATTGGTTGTTTCGTACGGAAGATGAAGTTCCTGAATCACGTTTAGAGATTGATAATTGGGTGGCGGCTTTGGAGTTCGCCGATAGTCTTGGTGTTGATATCGTAAATTCTTCGTTAGGTTATACTGAATTTGACGACCCGACACAAAATTTCACTTATGCTGATATCAATGGTCGTACGGCTCGCAATAGTTTAGCGGCTACTTTTGCGGCTCGTCGAGGGATGCTAATTTTCACTAGCGCAGGAAATGAAGGCGCAAAAACGTGGCGCTATATCTCTACGCCGGCTGATGCCGACAGTGTTTTTACAGTTGGTTCTGTAACTGATGCGCAACTGTTCAGCGGATTTAGTTCCGTAGGTCCCACTTTTGATGGACGTATTAAGCCTGAGGTGTGTGCTATGGGTTCAGCAGCTGCTGTTGTGACGAGTGGTAATGTGATTACTTATTCTAATGGAACCTCTTTTTCGTCACCGATTATGGCAGGTTCGGTTGCTTGTCTATGGCAAGCGTTTCCTTCAAAAACGAATATGGAAATTTTGAATTTGGTACTTGCTTCTTCTGATCGTTATACATCACCTGATAATCAATATGGCTATGGAATTCCCAATTTGTGGTCAGTTTATACCTCTATTGTCTCTAAAGAAAATTTAGTAAAATCGGGAATAAAACCTATCTGTTATCCAAATCCAGTTGCTACTTGGTTAACTATTGAAGCTGGAAATTTACCCATATATTGGGTGTTATGTGATATGCAAGGTTGTCTAAAGCAGATTGGCACAACTTCTCAAATTGATTTTTCACACGTATCTATAGGTTTTTATTTTTTAAAAATTACTCAAGGTACCGATTGTTTTGTACATAAAATTATCAAATACTAATGTCTGATCAGCACTCATTGTCTCTTTTGGAACTCAACGAACAGGTGAAACAAACGCTTAAAACTGCGTTTCCCTTTCCCGTATGGATTCGTGCTGAAATCTCTGAATTGCACGAAAATGCAAATGGACATTGTTATCTCGAATTGGTTGAAAAATCGACGGATTCCGATTTGATTATCGCAAAACAAAAGGCGATGATTTGGTCGTTTACGTATCGTATGTTGAAACCTTATTTTGAATCTTCGACAGGAACATCATTGGCTGTGGGGATGAAAGTCCTGGTTTCTTGCCAAATCGAGTTTCACGAACTTTATGGTATGAGTTTGAATGTGCGTGATATCGATCCGATATTTACAGTAGGTGAAATGGCCGTTCGACGTGCCGAAATTATTCGTCGTTTGACTGACGAAGGCGTTATCGACATGAATAAACAGTTGGAAATGCCTTTTGTTCCACAACGTATTGCTGTTATTTCATCAGCTTCTGCGGCTGGTTTTGGTGATTTTCAAGATCAACTTCAAACGAATTCGTTCACCTACAAGTTTTACGTAAAGCTTTTTCCAGCGGTGATGCAAGGCGCTCAAACGGAGCAATCTGTCATTACGGCATTAGGTAAAATCGCTGAATATTTGGAGCTATTTGATGTTGTTGTGATGATTCGTGGCGGTGGTTCTACATCTGATTTGGTAGCGTTTGATAACTATAATTTGGCATTGCATTGTGCACAATTTCCCTTACCGATAATTAGTGGCATTGGTCACCAGCGCGATGAAAGTATTATAGATTTGGTGTCGCATACACGTGTTAAAACTCCCACTGCTGCTGCCGAATTTCTGATCGGTTGTCTGCAAGATGCAGATGAATTTATCGCGAGCTTAGCCAATTCATTAGGAAATCAAGCAACAGCTTTGCTGGATAATGCTCAAACAAAACAACAACTGTTGATGATGCGATTACCTCACAAATCAAAACAACTTATTACCAGCGCCGAATTAAAACTGCAATCACAGATTTTCGCTATCAAACAAACTGTAAAAAGAGCCATTTCATCGGAAGAAAAACAGTTGGACGTGTTGCTGAAATCTATTGAAATGTCCAATCCGCAATTTGTATTAAATCGCGGTTATTCCTATACGGAAAAAAATGGAAAAAAGGTGAAATCGGTTTCTGAATTATCTATTGGAGAGCAGTTTGATACCTATTTAAAGGATGGAAAAATTACGTCAACCGTACATGAAATAAAGTAAGATATGAAAAAAGAACTGACTTATGAAGAGGCTATGACTCAATTGGAAGCCATTGTACAACAGATTGAGCGTGGAGAGTTGAGCATAGATGATCTGTCGGCAAAGGTGAAAGAAGCCACTGAATTAGTGCAAAAATGTAAAGAGATACTTCATACAACGGATGAAGCTATCGACAAAATGCTTGACACTATTAATACGTAAAAAGACCGTTTTTATCGGTGTTTTTTTAAATTTCGTACAGTGTTTCTTTGAAAATCTCTCCTACCGAAGGGTGTGGAAAAATAAGTTTTTTGAGTTGATCTACCGTCAATTTATGTTCAATAGCTAAAGCCGCTGTGGCTATTAGCTCCGATGCTGGATTCCCAATAAGATGTGCGCCTAGCAATTGCCTTTGTTCATCAAAAATAAGCTTACATAAACCCGTTCCACCTTCGTTTTCAGCAACAAAACGTCCAGAAAAGGTCATTGGTAATTTCGCCACACGATAGGTGATTCCTTTCGCCTGTAGCGACTCTTCCGTTGCTCCAACTCCCGCAATTTCAGGATTTGTGTAAACCACGGCTGGAACAACTGCGTAATTCATACTATCTTTTATCCCAATGATATGATTAACAGCAACTTCTGCTTCGCGCGAGGCGGTGTGAGCCAATAGCGAAAATCCTGTAATATCGCCAACTGCATAAATGTTAGGATGTGATGTTTGCATAGACTCATTCACCGCTAAACCTTTTCGAAAACGTTCTAAATTGAGTGGTTCGGCGCCTAAATTTTGCAAATTTGGCTGACGTCCAACACATAATAAAATGATTTCTGTCTGAAGATTTTGTTCGCCATCTGCAGTAGAAAAAATAACCTCGTTGTTTCTCAATTCTAATACTTGGGCACCAAGGTGGAAGTTAACGCCTTGCTTTGTGTATTCGGTGCGCAAAAGTGTTGCAAGTTCAGAATCGATACCTGGTAAAATTTCAGGAGCCATCTCGATGACTGTCACTTCTGATCCAAATGTATTGAATAATCCAGCGAATTCTAATCCAATCACGCCACCACCAACAATGATGAGTGATTTTGGAACTATTTTTGATTCTAGAGCTTCTCTGCTTGTCCAAAAAGCGGTCGTTTCGACTCCTTTAATTGGCGGAATTACTGTTTCGGATCCGGTGCAAAGTAGTAGTTTTTTAGCTTCAAACAGTTCGTCGTTACAGCTTATCTTAACTCTGTTTTCTGCACTATGTATAGACGCTTCGCCGTTGACTAATGTCACATTATTTGCTGTCATTTTCGCGCGAATTCCAGCATTTAGTTTACGTACAATTTTATTTTTACGAGCAACTATTTTTTCGTAGTCAAACGACACTTTATCAGCAACAATACCATATTTAGTTCCGTTTTGAGCATTGTAATAGAGTTTTGCGCTGTACAACATGGTTTTTGTAGGAATACAACCTTCATTGAGGCAAACTCCACCGAGTTGTTTTTTTTCAAATAAAACAACGCTTAACCCATTTTTTGAAGCGCGTTCGGCTGCTGTATAACCAGCGGGACCACCGCCAATAATTGCTAAATCGAACATTATCTGTAACGTATTTTTCTCCCAACTCTCAATATCGTATTGGGACTTATTTTATTTAATTTACAAAGTTGTTTAACCGTAACACCATAGCGTCGTGCAATTTTTGAAAGATTGTCTCCCGAACGTACTTTATGATACCGCGCTTCTGACATAGCTTTTAACTCTTGTGAGTGGCTGTAGGTATCCTTTTTAGTAATATAGAATTGATTTTTCCGAAGTTTTTGTGTTGAAAAATCAATCAGTTTGGTTGGATTAAACGCGTTGCCTAAAAACCGAATTTCGTAGTGTAGGTGTGGCCCCGTGGAGTGTCCTGTATTACCACCTAAAGCAATAATATCGCCTGCTTTTACGGTTTGATTAATACTCACAAGTACCTCTAATAAGTGCGCATATACCGTTTCCAGTCCATTATCGTGGCGAATGACAAGATAATGTCCGTAACCTTTGCGCTCATAATCCACAATACGGACTTTGCCACTAAAGGTAGAACGAATCGTATCGCCTAATTTTACGCCTAAATCTATGCCGTAATGATAACGGTATTGACGCATTCCAAAATTAGACGTAATATGGTTACTTCGAAGCGGATAAACAAAATCTGCACAATCAACAAAAACAGAATCTGGTAAACTATCTATTTTGATGCGGTACGGATTTAAACGTTCCGATGTCCATGAATAATTGTATAAGGCACACGCAGGATTGCTATAAATATCAACCGTATCAGTTGACAATCCTTTTGTGCAGACAAAATCCTTATGTGCATCAATATCGTCTAATTCGAAAAATTCTGTTGAATCTGTTTTCTCTAGAATAAGTTGAATGGCATAAGTGTAACTAAAAAAGCCACTTAAGAAGCTGAAAGCAACGATAATCTTTTTAAAATTCCTCATTACTTTTCGTCTGTGGCATATACAAAGCTGTGACCAACTTTTGTGTAATTAAAAAGTTCTTCTGATTTAAAGAAACGTTTTAGTTCGATCACACCGTTTTCTACTGAGTCGGAGGTGTGGATGATATTTTCTTGCATGCTCATACCGAAATCGCCACGAATGGTTCCTGGAGTTGCGTTGCGCGAATTAGTGACACCAGTCATATTCCGTACTACCTGCACAGAATCTAAACCTTCCCAGCAGCAAACAATCACTGGCGAAGCCATCATAGACTCTTTTATACGAGGGAAAAACGGTTTGTCGGTAAGGTGACTGTAATGCTCTGCCAAAATAGCATCATCGAGTTGAATCATCTTGAGGCCAGCTAATCGAAGTCCTTTGCGTTCAAAACGAGTAATAATATCGCCAACGAGTTCACGTTGAAGAGCTCCTGGTTTAATGATGACGAGTGTTTTTTCCATAGTTTAGATGAGTTGAAAATATAGTTGAATTTGTAATTAAGCGGACAAGCGAACAAAAGTAAGATTTTTTTTTGAAAGTTTGTTATGAAATATGGTTATAAATAGTCAAAATAGCTGTAATATCTACAGAAATTAAACTTAAAAAGGCTACTACAAGTGCAGCAGCCTTTTTAAGAGTGTCAGTTTATGCGGAGTTAAAATCCTCCTTTAAATAGTTTCGATGGACTCATTTTAGTGATTTTCCCCCATTTTGCTTTTACAGCCTTCAAGTCAATAGCTTTTGCGTCACCAGTGATGACAATCACAATTGGTCGTCCCTTGATGTATTTAGTGTAAAATTCAGTAATTTGGTTAAATTCCAAAGCATCTACTTTAGGCATATTTACTTTCGCAGGATCTTCTTGGTAACCTAATTTTTGCCATGCATCAAATACGTAACTTGCTTCACGGAAAGATGGTTTATTCGTTAATGAAGATTGACGCAAGTATGTTTTGATATTATCCAAACGTTCAGGATGAGCTGGCATATCTTGGAGTAAACCCATGTAAACATCAATCGCTTCAGCTACTTTATCGCCTTGAGTTCCAACATAACCAATTAAGTAAGACTCTTTTTTTGTGATTGCAGGTTTTACCATTTGACCATAAGCCGTATAAGCCATGGAACGTTTTTCGCGAATTTCATTCATAACTAAACCGCTAAAACCTCCGCTAAAATATTGGTTGAATGAGTCATAATCGACATCTTCAGAAATGTTGTAAGGCTGACCATTCACATAGAAATAAATCTTAGCTTGTTGCATCTCTTTGTTTGGCAAGAAATAGATAGTTTGAGCATCATACTTCACACGGTCTCTAATAACTGGCGATTCACTTTTCTTTAAACCATCTTTCAATGGTAAATTTGCTTTGAGAATTTCAGCGGCTTCTGCTGCTGGCGTGTGTCCTACAAAGTGAATATCTAACTCGTAGTTAGTAGCGTCGATAATAGCTTTTGTTAAATCTGCTACGGATAAGAGATAATTGACAGTCACATCGCCATCAGGCGTCACATTGACTTTGTACATATCTTTTACATCGATACGATCAATGTAGTCTGATTTATCTTTGTAAAGTACATATTCCATCAGGGCATCCGATAACACTTCTGAATTTTTCTTCTCTATCATACGTGAATTGATCTCTCCACCAATAACACTTTCTAATTGTTTGTCGTCCAATTTTGGAAACAAAGTTTGGCGCGTCATGAGTTTACAAATTTCCGCTAAATTCTTTTCGTCTCCAGTGAGAGAGATGTAAAAATAACTATCCGACGCACCGTAAGAGCAAGAAGCTCCCAATTCGCTGAATTGACGACGCAAAGTTTGTGCATCTACATCTGGCATTACACCAGCTGTGTTCATCAAGTCCGTGGCATATTCCAAGTTAGGTATTTTGTCAGTACCTACGCCATATTTCAACGTGAGCGTAAAAATATCATTTACTTTATTGTCCGAACAAAATAGTGTGACGTCGTTATAAAGTTTTATTTTTGTCACGTCGTCAAAATTGTTGTACGTCTCTTGTACCTTGCCCATTGGCATCTCTTTGATTCTCTTTGAATAGTCTGTTTCTACACCTTTAGGAGGGTCAAGTGGTTCAATATCTGGTTTTTTTAACTTGTTCTTTTTAGGAGTTCCGGTTTCAATGGTTACAGTAATGTGATTGCCACCTAAATATTTCTGTGCTGTACGTTGTACATCTTCGCGTGTGATAGCGTTGATGCGTTCATTCATCTTCAAATAAGTTTCTATTGGCTCGTTATAAGCGAAAGCGTAGGTTAAAATCTCTACTTTTGACGAAGGTCTTTCAAACATCACTTTATACGATTGCAACTCTTGTGCTTTTACCGATTGGAATAACCAATCTTCAAACGTTCCATCTTTCAACTTATCTACCTCTTTCATGATGATTTTTTCGGTGGAGCTGTTTGATTCGTACATATTTTGTGCGATGTCAAAATAGGGAACAGCCATAACCAAAATACGACCAAGATCGCGACGAGCATCACTCTGAGCATAAGCCATTTGAATATCGCCATCTAACATCAATTTATCAAGTAAACCGGTGCTATGGTTATTGTTGAGCAGTGACAAAGTGAAATCAATTAACAACTCATCTTTATCGCCTTTTTTAACGCCGTCGTAACCCCAAACTACTTGAGGATAGTAACCTAACTTAGCCGATGCTTTAGGATTTCCTTCGAATTTGGTAGCGTTATAAGTTGGGCGTTCGGGTAATTCTTTTGCTTTCAAACGACCAAATTTCTCTGCAATTAATGGTTTAGCGGTTTCCGTATCGAAATTTCCAACTAACACTAAAGCCATATTATTTGGAACATACCAAGTTTCGAAAAAGTTGATAAGTGCTCTTAAATTTGGAGTTTTTAAGTGTTCAGGCGTGCCAATAATATCACGGGCATAAGGGTGTCCTTTATATAATTTGTCAAACAAAAATTCTGTGATGTGCGTTTCGTTATCGTCTTGATACATGTTGTACTCTTCGAATACGTTTTCTAATTCTGCTTGAAACGAACGGAAAACAGGATCCATTAAACGTTCTGAATTCAAATCCAACCATTTTTCCATTTGGAAAGCTGGAAAATTGTTGAAATAAGCGGTTAAATCGTAGCTTGTAAAAGCATTTAAACCTTCACCACCCATTCCTTCTGTGAGGTTTGAAAAATCGTCAGTAGCACCAAATTTGGCAGCTTCCATTGATTTTTCGTTGATAGCTTTCATGATGTCAGTACGTGCTTGGTCGTCTGCCGCAGTTGCCAATTGATCGTACAACTTGATGATCTCTTCGTACAAAGGTTTTTCTTTTTCCCAATCGAGTGAACCGATATTTTGGGTTCCTTTAAACAATACATGTTCTAAATAATGTGCTAAACCAGTGAAATCTTTTGGTTCATCCAAGGCGCCTGCACGTGTTACGATACGTCCGTGAACATCTGGTTGATTGTGGTCTTCCCACAAGAAAACGGTTAAGCCGTTATCTAATTTGTACTGAGTCAAACCTTTGCTTGGGTCTTGCTGTGCAAAGGCACTGGCAGTCATAATAAGTAAGGCGACTAACAACGCATAAACTTTTGTTTTCATAAATTTTATGAGATTAAAAATGAATAAAGAGAGGTTTTGGTGTTTATTTTTCAAATGCTAAAATATCTCCAGGTTGGCAGTCGAGCACTGCACAAATGGCTTCGAGCGTACTAAAACGAATGGCTTTTGCCTTTCCAGTTTTTAAAATAGAAAGATTCGCCGGCGTAACATTCACTCTTTCGGAGAGTTCGTTCAGCGACATTTTTCGTTTAGCCATCATGACATCTAAGTTGACAATAATTGACATAATATAAGTTCCTTTCTATTAAATAGTTAAATCTTGTTCTTTTTTAAATCCTGTGGCAATACGTAAAACTTCATTCATCAGTAGAATAACTAAGCCCATAACAATAGCATCCCAATCCACAATTTTTGAGTAGGTAATGGTGTAATCGGCCAATTCAATAGCTTGCCGTGCCATGAGTACGTTTAATCCTTGCCACACCGTACCAATAAAACCTAACACAATAAAGCCAATGCCAATAATATTGATCCGACGGATATTAATTTCTTCGAATACTTCTGAACGGCGAAAAGAGAGAATGATTCTAATAAAAATTACCAACAAATAGAAATAGCACACAATGATGGCTAAATTTAAAACCTTATTGGTAATAGATAGGATTAATTCTGTTATTGTTTTTTCGTGCGTATTTTCTAAATGAAATGTAGTTAATGTGGCGCGAGATGGAATGATGGAAAGTGGTGAGCCATCTTTTGTGTTGTCGCCATTAAGAACTACATCATTACTTTTTGGGACTAAATCCAAATAGGTAAAACTCTCTGAAGTCAATCCGTGGTCGAGTTCAAAAGTTGCAATGCCATAACCTAAGTTGAATCCTTCGACAACCGACATCACCGTATTTTGAAAAACGGCTACCAAAAAACTAACTAAAAGAAGAGTTGCTAAAATTTTAAAACGTTTCATACGCGTTTAGTTTTAATATATGTGGATAAATCAGATGCAAAGTAAACTATTATTTTTTGAACAACCAAATATTTTTTATCGTTTTTCGATATTTATTTATTGAAATATTTATCAAGGTTTTAAAAACTTTAAAAAAACATAAATAATTCCACTAAAATTGCGCTTAAATAAGATATAAATGGTTCAGAATATATATATCTTTGCTGTTAATCTATAACCGAATGATAGAATGACAGAACAATTTTTACACTACGTGTGGTTTCAAAAACTATTTTCTCCTTTGCAACTAACTATCGCAGGCGAAGCTGTTGAAATTGTGGATATTGGGCAGCTCAATACGGATGCCGGACCAGATGTTTTTAACGCAAAGGTTAAAATAAATAACACGTTATGGGCTGGTAATGTCGAGTTTCATCAAAAATCGAGTGATTGGATGCGTCATGGACATACGCAAAATCCATCTTATAATTCAGTTATTTTGCACGTGGTGTTTGAGGTTGATGCGCCCATTTATCGCCGTGATGGAAGTGAAATTCCTCAACTGATTTTGAAATTTTCACCTCATTTAAAAGAGCAGTTTGAAACGTTACAAGAACAAAAATCGTTTATTGCTTGTGAACAGCAGATTGCCAAAGTGTCTGCAATCAATTTGCACAATTGGTTCGACCGTTTGTTGGTAGAGCGTATGGAGCAAAAGACGGAAGTCATTGAAAAGATTTTAACCCAAACAACTAACAATTGGGAAGAGGCTTTTTATATTATTTTAGCGCGTAATTTTGGTTTTTCTACCAATGCGCTAGCATTTGAACTATTGGCTAAGTCCATACCACTCGTTGTTTTAGCTAAACATAAAAATAGTTTATTACAACTCGAGGCGTTACTGTTTGGTCAAGCTGGTTTTCTTCAAAAATCTCAAAAATCAGATAGTTATTTTATAGAATTACAGAAAGAGTATCTGTTTTTACGCGCCAAATATCACTTAGAACCTATTGACGTTTCGCTGTGGAAATTCTTGCGATTGCGCCCAGCTAATTTCCCAACTATTCGCATAGCCCAATTTGCCTCTTTAATCCACACTTCGAGTAAACTGTTTTCAAAAATTCTGGAAAATAGTACGTATTCCGACTTACAACAGTTGTTTCAAGGTGAGGTTTCTACTTATTGGACGACACATTATTTATTTGGCGAAGAGAGCGCACCTACGTCTAAAAAACTCTCGAAAACCTCTAAAGATGGTCTGTTAATTAATACAGTTGTTCCTTTTTTGTTCCATTATGGTAAACTTCATCAGTGTGAGCAGTTTATGCAGCGTTCATTCGATTTATTGACCACCATAGCACCCGAAAAAAATCACATTGTTACAGGCTTTGATAAGTGTGGCGTGAAAGCTCATTCAGCCTACGATTCCCAAGCACTTATTCAGTTAAAACGCGCCTATTGTGATGTGCATAAATGTTTGCAATGTCATCTTTCAAAACAAGTTCTTTATGCAAAATAAGCTCAAAAATATAATATTTAATAAAAAATTACT
>DATFIF010000032.1:0-10459 GCA_035270405.1 Paludibacteraceae bacterium
TTCTGGATAACTGATACGATTGTGATAAATTGTTTTCAATTTCTCTTTGAAAACGGCTTTAATAACCTCCACATCTCTGAATGAAATAGGCGCATTTTTAAAAGATCCATTGGCTATTTGTCCATCGATAATACGTTCTACGAGTTCATCAATTGTAGGCTCATCATATTTTTTTAAACTACGTGATGAAGCTTCTACTGCGTCAGCCATCATAACAATGGTTGTCTCTTTACTACCTGGTTTTGGACCAGGATAGGTAAATTTTGCTTCATCAATCTCTTGATTAGGAAAATTATTTTTGAGCGTGTTGTAGAAATAAGCCGTTTTGCTTTGCGCGTGGTGCGTGAGTATAAATGCTTTGATTTTACTTGGCAGCTGATATTTATCTGCTAATTTTACGCCTTCTGCCACATGCCCAATAATCAGCTGAGCAGCCTCTTCGAGTGGCATGTCGGCCAATGGATTTTCTCCAGGATTTTGATTTTCAGTAAAACACATCGGGTTTACCATTTTTCCAATATCGTGGTAAAGTGCGCCAGTACGTGCTAATAAAATGTTGGCATTGATTTTTTTTGCAGCCTCAGTCGCTAAATTTGAAACTTGTAACGCATGTTGGAATGTGCCTGGTGCTTTTTCTGAAAAATCCATCAGCAATTTATTGTTGATATTTGAAAGTTCTACTAAGGTAACATTAGATAGAAATCCAAACATTTTTTCAAAAATGTAAATTAAGCCGTAAGAGAATAGCTGTAATAATCCGTTAAGAGCAAATACGCCAAAAACGATCCAATTAATCTTTTCTAATGACCCTTCGCGCATCAACGAAATAGCCAGATAAACCACAGCGTACGAAGAGAACACCAAGAGCGCTGTTTGTATCAATTGCGAACGTTGCGACATCTCTTTTAAACTCGAAACCACGGTCATTCCGACTGTAATTTGCAACAGTAAAAACTCAAACGGTGCAGGCACCATAAATGAGGTGAGCAATATCGTGATAATGTGTGCAAAAAGTGCTGTACGAGAATCGAAGAATGTGCGAATAATAATAGGCAGTAGCGCAAACGGTATGATATAAATATTAAAACTTGTAAAACGAATGATTAATGAAGCCAAAGCAATCATTCCTATTACCATCAGCATGATAAATAGAATGTCGTGATTGGAGTTAAAAATTCGTGGGCGAAACAGGTGTAGATAGAGGAAAAAGAGTAGCAATAGTCCAATAATCAGCAATAATTCACCGGCCATCACCCAGTAGTGATTTCTATCAGAAAGCTGGTCGCGTTCTGTAATTATTTTGAGCGAATGTAAAATTTTAAAAGTTTGTTGGTCAATCAGTTCTCCACGATCAATGATGCGTTGACCAACTTGTACTAATCCTGAAGTTTGTGAGATTTGACTCAATAAATCAGCCCGTACTTGTTCGGATTTGTTGGCGTCGTAGGTTAAATTTGCTTCTAAATAATGATTGAAATTACAGGCACGCAGCAGCTTATTGTCAACCTTACTTTTCTGACACAATGTGTCGTATGCTGACCGAACGGTGTAAATATCCTTTAAGAAAACCTCTTTTGCCACTAAACTACTGTCAATAATAGAAATATGCTCAATGCCAGTACTTAGCAAATCTTGCATTTGTTCGGTAGACATGATACCGGCTTGATAAATCTCTTTTAGTTGATTGGTAAGTTGTTGTTTTTGACTTTTTGAAAGTGCTAAACTATCAAACGATTGAGACGATTTCTTAAATTGTGCCAGTTGTGCCTTGCACACCTCTTGGTCCATATTAAAATAAGGCACAAAATAACGCAAAACACTATCTTGTTCGCGTTTTAACTCTGCTTCATTTTTGAAAATAGGGAAATCGAATGAGGCAGTCAGTAAGTCGTGCGACCAAGGTTTCCCGGGAGAAAACTGTCTATCAAACTGTACTCTTTGTGGGATAAGTTGATATACAATCGCTACAGTCACTATAAATAATACAATTCTTAATAGTTGTCGTAGTGTGTTTTTGGAGAAATTGAATTTCATAAAATACTCATTTAATAAGCAAAAGTACATCTTTTTTCGCTCTCATCAAAGTAGCATCCTTAAATTTCGTAATTCCACAAAAAATCGTACCTTTGTAGCTCTTTTTTATCTCAAATTTCACTCGAGTAGCGCTTTAAATAAATTTGTTTATGGTGTTTTAATGAATTGATTTTGAGATGTTTAAATTCAAGACTTAGTGTGTTCGCACCTTGTAGGTGTCTCTTTGTGTCAACGTTTTGCTTTTGAGCGTTTGGGAACTAGACTTTTTCGTATCGGTATGCTCACAATTTGCGAACTATATATCTAATCGTACAGAAGGTATGTTAAACATTATTATGTTTGGTGCTCCGGGTTCTGGTAAAGGAACTCAAAGCAGTTTGATAGCAGAAAAGTACCAATTGGTGCACCTTTCTACTGGAGATATGCTCCGTGAGGAATTTGCTCGGGGAACAGAAATAGGTAAAATAGCGGATGCTTTGATTTCTAAAGGAAATCTTGCTCCTGATTATGTGATTCTTGAGATGATAGAACGTGAAATAGAGCGTCATAAAGAAAATTGTAACGGTTTTATTTTCGACGGATTTCCACGTAACGTTATTCAAGCTCAATCATTGGACGATTTATTAGCGAAAGATAGTAAAAAACTCCATTTACTCTTTGATTTGCGAGTCGAAGAGTATTTGTTGATTGAGCGTCTTTTGAAACGTGGCTTAACTTCTGGTCGTGCCGACGATCAGTTGGAAGTGATAAAAAAACGGTTGGATATTTATCACCAAGTGACCGCACCAGTTCTTGATTTTTACAAACAGTCAGGTCGGTATGCGGCGGTTGAAAATTGTACAACCATCGATGAATATTTCGAGGAAATTGTACGTTTGATAAAAATTTCTGTTTCAAGTATTTAGTAGTAATTGTTTTTAAAGTAAACCCATCATATGGCGAGTTCAAATTTTGTTGATTATGTAAAAATATTTTGCCGTTCAGGTAAGGGCGGTGCTGGTTCTACGCACTTTCATCGCGACAATTACACTGCCAAAGGTGGTCCTGATGGCGGTGATGGCGGACGTGGCGGGCATGTTATTTTGCGAGCTAGCAAAGATTATTGGACGTTGATTCACTTAAAATACGCACGTCACATTTTCGCTGGAGATGGCGGTGGTGGTGGAGCTAGCCGTAGTTTTGGAAAAAACGGAGGCGATAAAATCATAGATGTTCCTTGTGGTACTGTTGCTTATGATGGTGAAACGGGTGAGTTTTTAGCGGAAATTACCGAACACGGAGAAGAACTTATTTTGATTAAAGGTGGTCGTGGTGGTCAAGGTAATTGGCATTTTCGTACGGCTACCAATCAAACACCACGTTTTGCACAGCCAGGCGAACCCAGAGTTGAGCGTGCCGTAATTTTAGAATTGAAAGTGTTAGCAGATGTCGGTTTGGTAGGATTTCCTAATGCAGGAAAATCGACGTTGTTATCTGTCGTATCAGCGGCAAAACCTGAAATTGCGAATTATCCATTTACGACTTTAGTGCCAAATTTAGGAATTGTATCGTACAGAGATAACAAATCTTTTTGCATGGCAGATATTCCTGGTATTATCGAAGGCGCTTCCGAAGGTAAAGGTTTGGGATTAAGATTTTTACGACACATTGAGCGTAACTCTATTTTGCTTTTCTTGGTTCCAGCCGATAGCGACGATATTGCTAAAGAGTATGAAATTTTGCGGAATGAATTGGCAGAATACAATCCAGAATTAGTGGATAAAAGCCACATCTTAGGAATTTCAAAGTCTGATATGCTGGATGAAGAGCTGATGGAACATATCAAAGCGGATTTACCAGCAGGCTTAGATCCTATTTTCTTTTCGTCGGTTTCTGGTTTTGGACTAGACGTGTTGAAAGATAAAATTTGGGAAGCAATCAATGACGATTCGAACAAAGTAGTGGCCATTACTCATCGTGATTTAGAAATTACGCAACTTGAAAAAGATGATTATGATTATACCGATGATGGTCGTGGTAACGAAGAGTGTATTGTTGGTACTGACGAGGACGATTGGGATGATATTTCAGACCTTCATGATGTTGGTTGGGATAGTCCACGAAATTTGAATAAAAGTAAAGAGCAAGAATAAAAAAATAGCTTCCTTCGGGAAGCTATTTTTTTTAAAAAGTTATAGAGTATGTGTCTATTTCCGAGCTCGTAAAATTTCCCGTTTGCCTCCTATCGGACCAGCTAAACGTTCTACGACAAATCCCACACTTTGTAATGTACGACGTACCGAACCTTTTGCGCAATAAGTTGTTAATAAACCACTGCTGTTCATCGCTTCATACATCTTTTGAAAAATGGCAACTTCCCACAAATCAGGTTGCTTTTCTGGTGAAAAAGCATCAAAAAAGATACAATCAAATGTTTTTTTGAATGTTACTGTGCGTACATCAACTTGTAGTTTTGTGATAGAAAAATGAGGAGTAATCTGTACGTTTCGTTCCCAATCACACGTGTGTAATTGTTCAAATAAGTGTGCTTCTTCTGCATTCGTAGCATAGTGTAGTTGTGTGTAAATCTCCGCAGGTAACGGATAGAGTTCAACAGTTACATAGTGTATTTTTTTTTTGGTTTTTTGTGCCTCCAATGCTGCTAAAAAAGCATTTAAGCCCGTTCCAAATCCCACTTCCAACACGTCGATTGTCTCTTTTTTACACTGATTTAAACCTTGTGCAATGAATATGTGCATCGATTCGTTACGAGCACCGAAAATGGAGTGATAAGATTCGCTAATAGCATTATTATAAAGCGTTGGCGAACCATCATTAGTCGTACGAATTTCAAGCGGTTGATTCACTAGTTTGATGGATTAAATGTGAATGGTTGGGTATAAAAAAGCTCGATAATATCGAGCTTTTTTATACTTAGATGTTACACGTTACTTCCGTGACAATTTTTGTATTTTTTGCCACTACCGCAAGGACAAGGTTCATTGCGTCCAACTGTTTTTTCGGCGTGTATCGGTTGAGTTGTTTGGCGTTCTCTCGTATCTTGTTTGGCTGTGTCGCCTGAACCACCTTTGTATTCGTCTTTTTGTGTACGATAACGACTATAGTCCGATCGCGTTTGTGTGGGCGATGCTTGGCGCACTTGTTCTGGTTCGCGTACGGGAATCTGACCACGCATCAATACAGAACTAATTTTACGATTGACCGTATTGACCATTGTTTTAAATAAATTGAAAGATTCCAATTTATAAATCAATAGTGGGTCTTTTTGTTCGTATGACGCATTTTGTACCGATTGACGCAAATCATCGAGTTCACGCAAATGTTCTTTCCAGGCTTCGTCAATTGTCATTAACATCACAGTTTTTTCAAAAGCTTGTACCACTTCTTTGGCTTCCGATTCGTAGGCGGCTTTTAAATTCACAGGAATATTAAACATCCGTTTTCCGTCCGTCAGTGGAATTAAAATGTTCTCATATTGCTGACCCTGTTTTTCGTATACTTGTTTGATAACAGGATTAGCAATTTCAGCCATTTTGGCCATTTTGCGTTTGAACGTCTTGAATGCAGCATCGGCTACATCTTCAGTCAAGGCGTTGGCTCGTTTATTTCTGAATGTTTCTTCATCAAACGGCGCTTCCATCGCTAAAGCAGTCAGTAATTCAGAATTTAAGAGGTCGTAGTCATTGGCTTCAAAACTATCTACCACAATATTTTCTGCTGTGTCGTATAATGTGTTCACAATATCTACTCCAATACGTTCGCCCATCAACGCGTGGCGGCGTTTGCTATAAACCACATTACGTTGTGAGTTCATCACGTCATCGTATTCCAACAAACGCTTACGTATTCCGAAGTTATTTTCTTCTACTTTTTTCTGAGCACGCTCGATTGATTTTGAAATCATGGAATGTTCAATCATCTCACCTTCGTTGAAGCCAAGTTTGTCCATAATGTTTGAAATGCGTTCGGAACCAAAAAGTCGCATCAAATTATCTTCGAGTGAAACGTAGAAAACGGAAGATCCTGGATCTCCTTGACGGCCAGCACGTCCACGTAACTGACGGTCGACGCGGCGGCTTTCGTGACGTTCCGTACCGACAATGGCTAAACCTCCAGCCTCTTTTACTTCTGGCGCCAACTTAATGTCGGTACCACGACCAGCCATATTTGTAGCAATTGTTACGACGCCCGAACGACCAGCTTCAGCCACAATATCAGCTTCCTTTTGATGTAATTTGGCATTCAATACATTGTGTTTGATTTTCCGTATGGTCAACATTCGGCTTAGTAATTCTGAAATTTCAACCGAAGTCGTACCAACTAGTACCGGTCTGCCTTGTGCTACTAGATTTCCAATTTCATCAATAACTGCATTATATTTTTCGCGTTTTGTTTTATATACGCGATCTTCTAAGTCGTGTCGTGTAATGCTACGATTTGTTGGGATAACGACTACGTCCAATTTATAGATATCCCAAAATTCACCTGCTTCAGTTTCGGCCGTTCCAGTCATACCAGCTAATTTCTGATACATGCGGAAGTAATTTTGTAATGTAATCGTAGCAAATGTTTGTGTTGCAGCTTCTACGGTTACGCGCTCTTTCGCTTCGATAGCTTGGTGAAGACCATCAGAGTAGCGGCGTCCTTCCATGATACGACCAGTTTGCTCATCTACAATTTTCACTTTGTTCTCAATCACAACATATTGGTCATCTTTTTCAAAAAGCGTATAAGCTTTTAAAAGTTGATTTACCGTATGTACGCGTTCTGATTTGATGGCGTAATTTTGTAAAATTTCGTCTTTTTTTGTCTGTTTCTCTTCGCCTTCGAGTCCCATGTTTTCAACTTCCGATAACTCTGATGCTACGTCAGGCAGGACGAAAAATAGTGGGTCGGGAGTGGTGCCAGTAAGAATATCGATACCTTTATCTGTTAATTCAAGCGAATTATGTTGTTCGTCGATGATAAACAGAAGCGGGTCGGTTGCCACATGCATATTTTTATTATTTTCCTGCATGTAGAATTCTTCCGTCTTCAACAGCTGTTGTTTAATGCCCTGTTCGCTTAAAAACTTAATGAGTGGTTTGTTTTTTGGCATGGCTTTGTATGAACGGAACAGAGATAAAGCGCCTTCCTCTTGTTCTTTTTTATCAGCAGAACTCAGTTTTGTGCGAGCTTCTGACAATAGTTTTGTAGCCATGAGACTTTGCTGTTTTACCAATGTATCCACACGTGGACGATACTCTTCAAACAGTTGATCTTCGCCTTTTGGTACAGGTCCAGAAATAATTAAAGGCGTACGTGCATCATCAATCAGTACTGAATCGACCTCATCGACAATTGCGTAATTATGTTTGCGCTGTACTAAATCGAGTGGACTAGTGGCCATATTATCACGTAGATAATCGAAACCGAACTCATTATTTGTACCGAACGTAATATCAGCATTGTAGGCTAAACGGCGTTCTTCAGAATTTGGACGATGTTTGTCGATACAATCGACACTTAATCCGTGGAACATATAAATTGGTCCCATCCATTCCGAGTCACGTTTTGCCAAATAATCATTCACTGTCACAATGTGCACACCATTACCTGTTAAAGCGTTTAGGAAAACTGGCAAAGTAGCCACCAATGTTTTTCCTTCACCAGTTGCCATTTCGGCAATTTTACCTCTGTGTAGTACAACGCCACCTATGAGTTGTACATCGTAATGTACCATTTCCCATTTTATCAAACTGCCGCCGGCTAACCATTCGTTATGATAAATAGCTTGGTCGCCCTCAATTTCTACAAAATCGTGGTGTGCAGCTAAATTTCGGTCAAAATTATTAGCAGTGACAACTACGGTTTCATTCTCTTTTAAACGACGTGCGGTATCTTTTACTATCGAAAATGCTTCGGGAAGCGATTCGGTCAGCTCTTGTTCTAATTTTTCAGCAATTTGTTTTTCGAGTTTGTCAATTTCATGATACATTTTTTCACGCTCATTAATTTCTGTCTCCTCAATTTGCGTACGTAATGTTTCTATTTGGTCCCGTTCATTTTGAACAACGTCCCTTAAGCGTTGTTTGATGGATTCGGTACGTGCGCGAAGTTCATCGTTACTGAGCTGTGCAATAGAAGGATAAATGGCAGTGATTTTGTCTACAATTGGCATAACTTCTTTTAAGTCACGCTGAGCTTTATTTCCAAAAAGTTTCGATAAAAAATCGTTAATTCCCATGTTTATAGTAATTTATAATGTCTGTTTTGTAGTGCTAAGTATATTCCTGTCCCTATTTCTGCAAATATAAAGCCATTGGCGTATGGCTGCCATTTAGGCAGAATTTTTATTTGAATTGCAAAGATACTAAAATGTTGATAGTTATCGCTTATCAGCACCTATTTTTCTACTACTTGACGTAGTTTTATTACAACGAAAATCAGAATAGTTGTACAGATGAGTAGTAAAACGCCAAATACTAAGTAAGCATTTTCGTTACTTATTGCGGTCAATAATGAAAAAAGTGCTGTACCAAATACTAAAAAAACGAATGTAATGAGGTTGGTATAAGCAAACATATCACTAATTTTTGCACCAATGGGCGCTTGCTGTATGAGTGCTAAGCAGGGAACTTGGAAAACGCCTCCACAAAACGCAATTCCAAAAATAAGCATGCCTGCAATGATCGCCGTAGGTTTTATTATGATGAGCAAGGCGAGTAGCACGATAAGCCCGGTTAAGCCAATTGGAATGAGATTTTTACGTGCTTTTTTACCTGAGAATCTCCCGGTAATAAAGCACCCAGTAGCAATACCAATAGCAGCCGTAGCCATAATAATCCCCGTTTCCGAATTGGTTAATTGCAAGTCGTTTTTGCAGTAAATAACTAAATTCATCTGTAAAATTCCACCAATAAGCCATAAAAAGGACGCGCCAAAAACGCCCAGATTCAATAATGGATATTGCTTGGCAAAACGATACGAATCGCTGATGAATTTAACGGGGCGAATGGTTTGTGTTTCGCAGCTGTGAGTACACTCTTCTGTTGTGATACGACGTGCGCCGTAATAACCCAACAGCGCCAAGAGTAGAAATAGCGAGCAGGTTACTATGACCGAATAGTTGTCTGCAATGGTAGCAGCCATAACAGTTCCAATTAAAATACCCAGAAAAGCCATGGATTCAAAAATGCCACTACCAAAAGAACTGCCTTCTACGCCTCCAACATCTCGAATTAAACTGTATTTAGCTGGCGAGTAGAGTGAACTTTGTATGCCCATGAGCAAAACGCTGATGAGTGCAAGCCATATCCATTGATTAATGAAAGCCACGCAGGCGATAATCATAATTGGCAACTCCGCCAATTTAGCTATTTCTAAGACTTTTTGATGACGATAGGTGCTTGAAAGTCGTGCAGCAAAGGGTGATAAAGCCAAATAAGGTATCACCAAAGCAGCCGACACTAATGAAATTAGCTGCGATTGTGTGAGCCAAGTTGGCAGTTGCCACGTTATAGCAACAAATACAATGCAGTGCTTGAGAAAATTGTCGTTGAAAATGCCCAAAAAATTAGTTCCAAAGAGAAAAAACCAGTTGGTGCGTCGTGATTGAATCATAAGCACAAAAATAGATAAAATATATAATAAAACATGGAAATCCTTCGCTAAAATAAATATTATCTGTACATTTGCAGTTCATACTTTTTGCGGCAGTAGCTCAGTTGGTAGAGCATCAGCTTCCCAAGCTGAGGGTCACGAGTTCGAATCTCGCTTGCCGCTCATTATTAAAGTGTTCTGGCAACACAATATCTCTGTTAGTTTTTCAGATAGTTGGTAAAAATTAAGCAAGTTAACCAACAAACCCATGCCGTAAACGAATAAAAAATTATTTTATAAACCTTAACCCACTCTCTAAAATTTAAATTAAAACAGTTATGAAAAAACACCTATCAATTTTAAAAGCAACACTTCTGACGCTAATGTTGCTAGTTACAACTTTTGCCTTTTCCGAATCGGTGACCTACAAAGTGGTAAATGACGACGATCAAAAATACATTATGAACTCTTTCGGAGTTAAGCCCGCTGATTCGTTTTATGAATTTAATAACGAATTTGGTAATATTATAGGCAACCGCTATAACCAAATTCCGAAAGATAAAAAGGCAGAACTTTATTTAGTTGGTTGGGAAGGTTGTACTATCAAAAGTATTACGTTCAACATGTGTTCTAATGCTAAATCGGGTGGCGCATCTTTCAAAGTAATGGCTGGTACAACATCGCTTTTCAATATGGGTTCAACGGCATTCAATAGCCCTCAATGGTATGGCTCTTGGGTAAGTCACATCAACTATGTTTATGTAGATGTAACCAAAACAATGACCACCAATCACGTGGTTCAAGCCGATGAAGAAATCTCGATTGTAATTACTGGAACCGAAAG
>DATFIF010000033.1:0-4666 GCA_035270405.1 Paludibacteraceae bacterium
TCTTTTTCATGGTTGCAAGATAAGGTTTTCTATTTAAAAAAACAACAAAAGCCCTCTGTTTAACAACTGAGGGCTTCCTGATTTGGAGGTTCCTAGCAGATTCGAACTGCTGTAGACGGTTTTGCAGACCGGTGCCTAACCACTCGGCCAAGGAACCCTTTTTGCGACTGCGAAGATACTATTTATTTTCGAGCGTGCAAACTTATTTTTACAAATTATCGTCTGGTGCCCTGTTCAATATGTTTTATCAACTCCTTTTTGTATTCATTTTCAGCAGCATAATAGTTGAATAATTTTTTCGCTGAAAGTATTTTTAAAAACTCTTTGTGATATTTTAGTTTAAGCGCATTTTGTTGCGTTTCTATTTTTTGCCACTCAGCTAATGCTTTTTCATAATCAGCTTCACTCGATTCATGCGTAATGCTTCGGCGAATCTCGTGCATTCTATGCCTAAGTTCTCGTTTTTGTGACACAAAACTATTGTATAATGGCCAAAATTTTTCTGATTCTGCAGCTGTTAAGCCCACTCTTTCAGTAATAAAAGCCACTTTTTGTGCTTCCATCGCATCTCGTCTAGGATTATTACACGGTCTTTCTTGTGCGTCGATAAATCCTACACTCATTATTAGTAAGCAGATAAGTACCAGTTGTTTTTTCATCATCATAAAATTATTCGTTTAAGATATAGTCTACCAATAAATCTTCACTAACACCAGCGCTGATAAGGTTTTCGTAATAATCTTCGGCCATCAATGGTGTTTCAGGCGTGTGGTTTGTATATACTGTGTAACCAATTAAGCCGATCATGATAATTCCTCCAAACATGGCAGCGGCATACACCCAACGATAGGGCGTAAGCAGGCGTTTTTTAGGAGCAATTTGCTTGTCTATATTGGCAGCGAATTGTTCAAAATAGCCATCAGGAAGTGTAAAAGGCAGCTCCTTTTTGCTAGTTTTTAAACTTGTATGTGTAATTTTATTCTTCATAACTAATTAGTTAGACTCGTAAAAGTTGAAAATGTTTAATCCTCGTTTAATAAAAATCGTTCTATTTTTTTTACGGCGTGATGATACGAGGCTTTCAGCGCTCCTGTAGAGGTCCCAAGCACCGATTCCATCTCTTCGTATTTCATATCATCAAAATATTTCATATTAAATACCAAACGTTGTTTTTCGGGTAAAGTAAGGATGGCTTTTTGTAATTTTTTTTGAGCTTCATCTCCTGAAAAATAGGTGTCACTTTCGAGTTTGTTCAATAATACATCTTCTAAATCGAGTGATGATGTGACATTTTTCATACGTTGTTGGCTCAAGAATGTGAGTGTTTCGTTTGTTGCAATGCGGTAGAGCCACGTCGTAATTTTACTATCTCCTCGAAAATTAGTAATTCCACTCCACGCTTTTAAAAAGGTGTTTTGAAGTACATCGTTCGTATCTTCGTGCGACAAAAGCATTTTTCGAATATGCCAATAAAGAACCTCTTGGGTGAGACGAACAATGGCCGAGAAAGCAGTTTGCTTGTCAGTTGTTGCAAGTAAGGTTTTTGTCCAGTGTTCAATTTCCGCTTCTTTCATCAGTTTTAAAGGGTCTTTTCAGTAGAGTACAACATACAAAAATACGCAATTTTTATGATTAACTATGTCCTTTTTAGAATAAAAGGCGCTATCTTTGCAAAAAAATTATAACTAAGATATGAATCCAGATACTCAGACTGTTTTAATTGCGTTTGGTTTAACGCTTATTGCAGGTTTATCTACCGGAATTGGTAGTTTGATTGCTTTTTTTGCAAAAAAAACTAATCAAACATTTTTAACCGTCTCTCTTGGCTTTTCTGCGGGTGTTATGCTTTTTGTGTCGTTTGTAGATATTTTTCCTGTAGCACAAACTGCTTTTGAAGAATCTTTAGGAGAGAATGCGCTATTGGCTACTATGTTAGCTTTTTTTGGTGGCATGTTTATGATTGCTGTGATCGATTTTTTAATTCCTGAACAAGACAACCCTCACGAAGCTGTTTTGGTTGAGGATATGGTCAAAAATCCGCTTTGGAGTAAGTTTAAGCATGCAAGACAAGGATCTGGAGGCGGAAAAGGATATGGACATGGACACAAAAGAGATGAAAACACGCCTAAAAAATTACACCGTATTGGTGCTTTTATGGCTATTGCTATTGCCATTCACAACTTTCCGGAAGGTTTAGCCACATTTACGGTAGCTTTACAAGGCGCAGAATTTGCTTTGCCCATTGTCATTGCTATTGCGTTACATAATATTCCTGAAGGTATTGCTGTATCGGTGCCTATATATCAGGCAACAGGTAAAAAACGGAAAGCATTTTGGTGGTCATTGTTGTCAGGTTTGTCAGAACCACTCGGTGCTTTGATTGGTTATTTTATATTATTACCATTCTGGTCGCCAACTATCGAAGGTGCTTTAATGGCGCTTACGGCTGGTGTTATGGTTTATATCTCGTTAGATGAGTTATTGCCAACCGCAGAGCGTTATGGAAAACATCACTATGCGATCATAGGCGTGGTGGCAGGTATGATGTTTATGGCCGTGAGTATTTTATTATTACACTAATTTTAAAGGATCGAAATGTCATCATTTTACACAAAAGAGAAACTCGAATTTTTGACCGTAGCGGTAGAAACGTGTAAGTTTTTGGAGCATGTAAGCGAACTTGAAAAAAATGATTTTATAACAAAAATTACCAAGTTGTTGCCGTTACTTTATTTGAAAACAGCAATGGTTCAACCATCTGATAACGCATCAGATGATCAACCTGAGCGTTTTGTGAGTGAAGTCGAGTACGAACATATGCGTACACAATTGGCTGAATTACTAGGGAATTCGGATGATTATTTAGATTCGTTTGATAGTAATATGGCTTTTAGTGACACCACATTAGCTGCCACTATTTCTGAAGATTTAGCCGATGTGTATCAAGCCTTGAAGGACTATGCAGGCTGTTGTCAAGTGGGTGATGAGCAAGTGATGAATAATGCGCTAGCTCTGTGCATACACGATTTTAGAAATTACTGGGGCGCTCGTTTGTTAGGCGCTTTACGCGCTTTGCATGCGGTATATGTAACTCCAGAAACCGATGATATTCTTTAGTTTTGACAAAATACCCAACCAATATTACGAAAGCTCAGATTGCGGAGTTGCCTATTGTAACAACTACGGGTGACATAGTCGTTGTAAAAACGGACAAGGAAGCCGATTATATCGTATCGCAATTGATGCAAGAAACGGTTCTTGGATTTGATACGGAAACGAGACCTAGCTTTGTGAAAGATGTACGTTATAAAGTATCTTTGTTGCAGCTCGCAACGCATGACACGTGTTATCTTTTTCGGTTGAACTTCATACAAGAACATGAGGGCTTGAAAAAAATATTGGAAAGTTCAGAAATAAAGAAAATAGGGCTATCTGTTCACGATGACTTTATGTCACTCAATAAATGGATGCGAGTTTATCCTAAAAACTTCATAGAGCTACAAAAATATGTAGGCGCTTTTGGCATAGAAGAGAAAAGTTTACAAAAAATTTATGCCATTGTATTTTCAGAAAAAATATCGAAACGCCAGCAACTTTCAAATTGGGAAGCTCCGATCTTATCTCCTCAACAACAAACTTATGCTGCGATTGATGCTTTTGCTTGTCGCGAAATTTATTTAGAATTGCAAAAGCAAGTGTTTGCCTTTTAATTTACTAGTCACTCTTTTTCCATATGTGCTATGGTCGTTATTTATTTAAAACCTTATAAAGAGGAAAATTTATACCGTTTTCATCCATGGATTTTTTCTGGAGCAATCGCTCAAATCAAAGGTAAACCAGAAGAGGGTGAGGTGGTTCGTGTGGTTGACTCGCAAGGTGTTTTCCTTGCGATGGGACATTATCAGGTTGATAGTATTAAGGTGCGTGTGCTCTCATTTTCTGATGAAAATATCGACCGACTATTTTTTCAAAATGCAATTCACAAAGCGTATGAAATGCGCCAAGGAATTGGTGTGGCTGGCGTCGAAAATAATACCACGTATCGTTTGGTACATGGCGAAGGCGATCATTTGCCAGGATTAGTTATAGATGTGTATGGCGATACAGCTGTGATGCAAGCTCACTCTGTAGGGATGCACGCTGTGCGAGAGGTGCTAGCTTCCGTGGTGACAGAAGAGATAGATACTATTAAGAACGTATATTATAAGTCGGAAGGTACTTTGAAGTCTAAGGGTTGCATCGTGGCGGAAGATGGCTATTTGATAGGAAAAGAGAGTGCTTGTATTCCTGTCGAAAATGGTTTGCAGTTTCATGCTGATTGGTTGAAAGGACAAAAAACAGGTTTTTTTATTGACCAACGTGAAAACCGCGCATTACTTGAGAAATATGCACATGGTCGTGATGTGCTTAATATGTTTTGTTACACGGGTGGTTTTTCATTTTATGCCATGCGTGGTAATGCACATTCCGTCCATTCGGTTGATAGCTCTGCTAAAGCCATTGAATTAACCAATAAAAATATTGCGCTCAATTTTGAGAACGACCCTCGACATAAGGCCTTTACGGTGGATGCCTTTAAATTCTTGGATAATATCGACGGTCAATATGATTTGATTGTTCTTGATCCTCCGGCTTTTGCCAAACATAAAGATTCGTTGCGTAATGC
>DATFIF010000034.1:0-14115 GCA_035270405.1 Paludibacteraceae bacterium
CATCCTGCAAGTCCCATATTGTATCGTCGGTAAAAATGTTATAATAATCGTGTATACGAAGTTCCAAAGCTGCGCGATCACGTTCTTTCATCTGATGAGGCGCACGGTAATGTACCAAAATGAACAGATATTTTAACAGTAAAATCCGTTGACTAAGTTCGGAATAAAAAAGTTCGCTCTCACACTTTTGGATCACATATAAATAACTTTTAGGCGTACGAATAGCCCATTGAAACAGCGATAACGCGGATAACATAATAGCGTGCGTTTCATTAAAATCTTGGCGAATAGGAACACAGGTTAGAATAAATTGCTCTTCAAAATTTAGAGTGGCCAACGTTTTCAACGAAACATGTATATTTTCACGGCGTTCAACTATCGCTTGAATCGGTGGATTAGCATAAATAGACTCAAAATCCAAAAGAGCTTCCGAACGGAAATTTTGCAGAGCAGCGTACATACATACAAACGTGGCATCGCGGCCAATCAAATGCATAAATGAATCAAAATTGGGATACAAATCCGTTGAACCAGGAGAATCGGTAACAGTACACTCAGCCAGTCTGTCAGGACTAAACAAATCCCAATCACTCTGAACATAAGTGATAAAGAGATTAATCGAATAAGCTGAATCTAAATAATAACGACACAATCGCCCCATATAGGGGGCATCGGTTCTCAAATCATAACGTATGGTGGCACTTAAAAAGCTCTCAATTAAAAGAACCGTATCAGGTTCATACTGATCATGATGACTACCAAAATAGGCAAAGGCATTAAAATCTGATTCTGGAGTAAAAGTCATAAGTAAAGATTTATATGTAAAGTGAACCACTAAAAAAAATAGTTAGAGAGAGGATTTAAGTTGTAAAACGATACAAAAAAAACAGATTACCACCTTGGCTTGATCTTGGCTTGATCTTGGCTCCAGCTTAGCTAAATTTGACAACTAGAATTACCAAATCCCAACGGCAAAATTCAATCAAGTATAAATGCTATACGGTTTTAAAAATAAAGAATGAAGTGATTAGTTCCCGTAAACATATAAAATAATATAACGTAACAAAAATAGGCACAAAAAATCGATAAAACAATACTCACAAGTAATTTTTTTCTGAATCTATATGAGGTTTATTTTTTTCGTAGTTTTGAGACGGTGTATTTTGACTCGTTTTAGGTGGTTCAAGCGCGTCTGTTTTCAGATGCAGTGTTAGCTCTTGAGCACGATGTTTACCACTCGTCTTATTTGGGAACGAACACGATGCTTTATGCTCGTTTGCCAAGGATAGTTGGTTGTAGGATTCCATAGCGTTTGTGGTAGTTGAAAACTCGCTATCGTCATCACGTAAATGACTACGTGTGCGTACACAGGTTTAGTTAGAACGTGTTGAATTAAGCACCTTTTTGGGTTAGAGTTAGTTGTGCCGAATTACATTATGACGTGAATGGTATGTTGGTAAAGATTTTTGAAAACTATGGTGGCGAAGCTGAATTAAAATCAACATTTACTATCACAAATGGTAATGCTGTATCGTTTACACGTAAAGAACGTGTTAAAAACTTCACATTCTCTTCAGGTCTAAACTTGGGTAAAATTTATCAAGTTGTTAACGATAACTTTATTGATGATTGGAAGGCTCACACAGGTTTATTTGGTAAACCATGTAAGAATTTGAATACAGAAGTAAAATGGTCAGATTCAGAATCGGTTACACAAATCACGTTTGATTTTTATGACGATGGACGCGTAAAACGTTCAAAACGTACCGATGGTCTTACTTGGTTTGAATATTACGATTATGAGTATGAAGAAATCGTGAAATAATTTCTCAGTACTAGGTATTTCATGGTTGTACTCCCACTTATTCGCAAGAATAAGTGGGAGTATTTTTTGTGAGACATATAGAACAACAACTTCTATTTTTGAAAAAATTAATAAAATTTGGAGTTTAGCTAGGTATATAGAGTGGAATTCTTTGTACCTTTGCAAGTTGGATGGGTATTATCCATTTTAGAAAGAAAACTATAAACAACAATAAATAATCATAAACAACAAAATTTATGTCAAAAAAAGCAGTTTTAATGATATTGGACGGCTGGGGAATTGGCGATAAAGCAAAAGGTGATATCATATCACAAACGCCTACGCCTTATTGGGACTATTTGAATGCCAATTATCCTCATTCGCAATTGCAAGCTTCTGGCGAAAATGTAGGATTACCTGATGGTCAAATGGGCAATTCTGAAGTTGGTCATTTGAATATTGGTGCTGGACGCGTGGTGTATCAAGATTTAGTGAAGATTAATCTCGCCTGTCGTGATAACTCTATTTTGAAAAATCCAGAAATTATACGTGCTTACGAATATGCTAAAAAACAGGGTTCTAAAATTCATTTCCTAGGTTTAGTTTCCGATGGCGGCGTACATAGTTCGCTCAATCATCTCTATAAATTGTGTGACATCGCCAAAGAATATGGCATTTCAGATGCCTTTGTACACTGTTTTATGGATGGACGTGACACCGATCCTCGTAGTGGAAAACGTTTTATTGCAGAATTGGAAAACCATTTGCAACACTCTGGCGGAAAAATTGCTTCAATCGTGGGGCGTTATTATGCCATGGATCGCGATAAGCGTTGGGAACGTGTGAAAGTGGCATACGATTTATTGGTCAATGGCATGGGCGAAGCAGCTACGGATATGGTGGCGGCTGTACAAAAATCGTATGATGCCGAAGTGACCGATGAATTTATTAAACCGATCGTGCATGTCGATGCGCAAGGTCATCCGATAGCAAAAATTGAAGCTAACGATGTTGTTATTTTCTTTAATTATCGCAATGATCGTGCTAAGGAATTGACGTTTGTATTGACTCAAAAAGATATGCCTGATTTTGGAATGCACACACTGCCGTTGCAGTTTTTCTCGATGACACCATACGACTCTTCGTTTAAAAACGTTCATGTAATATTCGATAAAGATAATGTAATGAACACGTTGGGAGAAACACTTTCTCTGGCAGGTTTGAAACAATTGCACATGGCCGAAACCGAGAAGTATGCGCACGTTACTTTCTTCTTTAATGGCGGACGCGAAGAACCATTTGCTGGCGAAGAGCGTATTTTAATTCCATCGCCCAAAGTGGCGACTTACGATTTGAAACCCGAAATGAGTGTTTACGAAGTGGCGGATGCCTTAACGGCTGAATTGGATAAACAAACGTTTGATTTCGTCGTCGTCAATTTTGCTAATGGCGATATGGTAGGACATACAGGCGTTTATGAAGCCATTCAAAAAGCGGTCGTTGCGGTTGATGAATGTGTAGAAAATGTAGTGGAAACCGCCAAACGTAATGATTATGAACTCATCATTATTGCCGACCATGGTAATGCCGATCACGCTTTAAATGCCGACGGTTCTCCAAATACGGCACATTCATTGAATCCTGTTCCGTTTGTGTATGTCACTCAAAATAAAGCAGCCGTGGTTGAAAATGGTATTTTAGCAGACGTGGCACCCTCTATTTGTCATATTTTGGGAGTTGAACAACCAGCGGACATGACCGGCAGAAATCTTATTAAATAATTTTAATCAATCAAATAACGAACACTTATTTTTGTATTATGAAAGCAACAAAATTCTTTATTGGCTTATTGTTTATGGCGATTAGTTTTTACGCATTCGCCGAAAAAAGTCCTGTACTTATGACGGTCGATGGTCACGAAGTGACGAAAGCAGAATTTGAATATATTTATCACAAAAACAACACGAACAATGCTGTTGATAAAAAAACATTGGATGAATATATTGAACTGTTTAAGAATTTCAAATTAAAAGTAGCCGAAGCTCAAAATCGTGGATTGGACACCTTACCTGCATTTATCAACGAGTTACGTGGCTACCGCAATCAGTTGGCAAAACCTTATTTGACGGATATGTCGCTTGAGGAAACCTTGTGTAAAGAGGCTTATGAACATTTAAAACAAGATGCAGAAGTGAGTCACATTTTGATAAAACTGAAAGATAATCCAACACCTACCGATACGTTAGAATCGTATCAAAAAGCTTTGAGAGCGCGTAAACGCTTGTTGACTGAGGATTTTGGCAAAGTAGCTACCAGCTTATCTGATGATCCTTCAGTGGCACAAAACAAAGGTTATTTGGGGTTTTTCACGGGTGGAATGCTTGTCTATCCATTTGAAAAAGCGATGTACTCATTGCCAGTAGGAGAAATTTCGCAACCGGTACGCACATTTTATGGTTACCACATTATCAAAGTACACAATCGTCGTCCGGCAATTGGACAAGTACGTGTTTCTCATATTATCAAAACGGTGAAAGAAGATGCCACTGAAGCTGAAAAAGCCAAAGTGCACAAAGCGATATTAGCTATTTCTGAACGTTTAAAAGCGGGTGAAGATTTTGCAACAATAGCTCGTGCTGAATCTGACGATAAAGGTTCTACCTCTCGTGGCGGAGAATTGGTGTCGTTTGGTGTTGGACGCATGGTGCGTGAGTTTGAAGAGGCTGCATTTGCGCTAAATACGAAAGGTGAAGTGAGCGAGCCTGTTCGCACAGCGTTTGGCTGGCATATCATTAGATTAGAAGAAAAACGTGGTTTGGAACCTTACGAAAAAAAGAAAGCAGATATTTTAAGAGCTATGCAACGCGACGAACGTGCCTCGATGGGACGAAAAGTGTTGGTTGATCGCTTGAAGAAAGAGTATGATTACAAAGTTCTTGATAAAGCGATGAAAGAGGTAACGACCTTTATGATGAACAATCCACTCGTGGATTCCCTCTTTATGAAAAGAGCAGAATCGTTGAATAAACCTCTAGTTACGTTCGGTGATAGAACTTTAAATCAGGATGATTTGCTTCGTTTTATTGGTTTAACAAGTCCTGAAAATAGCGAGTCTATGCTGATGTTAGGTGAAAAAATGTCGCCATTTGTGGAAGAGCAAATACTGGCTTACGAAGACACTCAACTCGAAAAGAAATATGATGAGTTCCGCTTTTTGATGCAAGAATATCATGACGGAATATTGTTGTTTGATGTTAGCAACACCGAAGTTTGGGAAAAAGCATCGAAAGATGTAGAGGGTTTAAAAGCCTATTTCAATCAAAATAAATCGCAATACGATTGGGCAACTCCACATTATAAAGGTCGTATTGTTCGTTGCAAGGACGAGGCTACTGCCAAATCACTTAAAAAGATGTTGAAAAAAATACCTGCAGATTCTGTCAACTCATACCTCAAAACGCGTGTTAATAATGATAGCGTGACGTTGGTTAAAACGGAAGTTGGTGTTTGGAAACAAGGTGATAACGCAAGTGTAGATAAATATGCATTCAAAGATAAAAACGCAAATATTACTGTGAATGAAGAGTTTCCTGTTGTATTTGTGGTAGGTAAAATGCTTAAAAAAGGTCCAGAGTCGTACACCGACGTACGTGGTGCAGTGACTTCCGATTATCAAAACGAACTGGATCGTTTATGGATTGAAAAGTTGCGCGCTACATATCCTGTGGTGATTAATCAAGCCGTATTGAAAACTGTAAAAGAATAATGTTAGATTTTAAACATACAATTTTAGGCTGTTGTCTGTTGCTTGTTGTTGGTTCGTGCCAGCAACATGCGGCCGACACGTCGCGTCATGCTCTTCTCGAAGTGGATGGTAAATTTTTGTATCGCGAAGAGTTGGATAAAATCATTCCAGAAGGCACATCATTAGAAGATAGCACCAATTTGGCTGATGCTTACGTTCGCAAATGGATTACTGATGTTTTGTTGTACGAAAATGCCAAACGTAACATTTCTAATGAAAATGTCGTTGAGGAGATGGTGGAAGAGTATCGTAAGTCGCTCACCATTCATTATTACCAACAACGGTTAGTGGCACAACGTTTGCAAGAACCAACTGATGAGGAGGTGGCTGCGTTTTACGAGTCGCATACGGATCAATTTTTATTATCAGAAAATATGTTGCGTGGTGTATTTTTAAAAGTGCCTCTTGTTTCTCCCAAAGTTGATAAAGTACGTGGCTATATGCGTAAATTAAATGAAAAATCGATACAACAAATCGAACAATACAGTATTCAACATGCTGTGAGTTACGATTATTTTAGTGATAAATGGGTTTACATGAATGACGTTTTGAAGAAAATGCCGTCGCCTGCAGCTGAACAAGGCACATTTTTAGCCAACACTAAATTTTACGAAACAACAGATTCTGCCTATTTTTATCTATTGAATATTACCGATTATCAATTGGTGGGATCGCCCGCACCACTCGAATTTGTTCAAGAAAAAGTTCGTACCATACTTTATAACCAACGTAAAATTGAGTATATCATGAATTTTGAAAAAGAACTTTATAACGACGCTCAAAACAATGGCGATATTACCTATTTTGAAGTGAAATAAATGCTTCGGAATAATACCTTTAAAATTATGCAAGTTAAAAAACTGTTGGGAGCTTTGCTCTTTTGTTCTTCTATTTTTTCATTACAAGCTCAATCGAATATGATTGATGGTGTTGTTTGGGTTGTGGGCGATAATGCCATTTTACGTTCTGAAGTTGAGGAACAACGAATTCGTGCACAATATGAAGGTAGTCGCATTCAAGGTGATCCCTATTGTATTATTCCAGAACAATTGGCGGTGCAAAAGTTGTTTTTACATCAAGCCAAAATAGATAGTATTGAGGCTAGCGCGTCGCAAGTAGAGTCGCAGTTAACTATGCGTCTTGAACATTTTTTGCGCGAAATTGGTTCGAAAGAAAAAATGGAAGAATACTTTAAAAAATCAACCACGCAAATTAAAGAGGAGATGCGTCAAACGATTGAAGATCAGATGACCATTCAAATGGTTCAGCAAAAACTAGTAGGAGATTTGAAACTAACTCCAAGCGAAGTGCGTCAATTTTATCAAAACTTGCCAGCCGACAGTATTCCTATGATTCCATCTATGGTGGAAGTGCAAATTGTAACTATCGAACCTCCAATTCCGATAGAAGATATAGAAGCAACGAAAAAGAAATTACGTGATTTTGCAGATCGCGTGAATAGTGGCACAGCTGATTTTTCACTGTTGGCACGGTTGTATTCTGATGATACTGGAACCGCTACCAAAGGTGGCGAACTTGGTTTTTTTGGTCGTGGAACGATGGTTCAAGAGTTCACCAATGCAGCTTTCGCCTTGCAAGAGCCTGGACAAGTGTCTCGTGTGTTTGGAACAGAATTTGGATATCACATCATTCAACTGATTGAAAAACGAGGAGACAGAATTAATTGTCGTCACATTTTGTTGCGTCCTCGCGTGTCGAGTGAAATTAAAGTTAAAACTTTTGAGAAATTGGATAGTTTGGCAAATCACATTCGCGTAGGAAAACAGACTTTTGAAGAAGCCTCCATCATTAATTCATCCGACAAAAATACGCGTATGAATGGCGGTTTAATGACCAATTCTGGAACAGGAACTACCAAATTTGAATACCAGGATTTACCTCAAGAAGTGGCAAAAGCGGTGTATGATTTGAAGGTAGGTGAAATTTCAGCTCCGTTTTCAATGATGAGTCTGGAACTTGGTCGTGAAGTGTATGCTTTTGTGAAAGTGAAATCGAAAACTGCCAATCACAAAGCCAACTTAACCGACGATTATCAACAATTAAAACAATATTGTCAATCGTTTAAAAGTGAAGAAATTATCGAGAAATGGGTGGAGAAAAAGATAAAAGAGACCTATATTTACATTGCTCCTGATTGGCAAGCGTGTAATTTTAAATATGCTAATTGGATTAAAAAATAGAGTTTGAATGCGAGCAAACCCATTACATTTATTAATTTTCACAGTGCTGATGTTCTTTGGCGTGGGTGTTTTTGCTCAAAAAACCATGTTGCAGCCAGCTGTTTCTAAATCGGTAAACGCTCCTAAATCGCAACCTCAACCACAACCTCAAACGCGTAATAACGCACCAACTCCAACGTCGCAAACGGGTGACGTAAAACCTTCATCAACAGGCAAAAAGACAAATGTCTTTCTTGAAAATGCTGAAACATTTAGTTACGATAAAGATCTAATGGCTGACGCACAACTTTTAAAGGGAAATGTCCGTTTTCGCCACGATGATGCTATCTTATATTGCGATAGCGCCTATTTTTTCGAACAACAAAACTCTTTTAACGCTTATGGTCACGTACGAATTGTACAAGGAGATACGTTGTTTATCTATGGCGATGTGCTCTATTACGATGGTAATACAAAAATGGCACGTTTACGTAAAAATGTGCGTATGCACAACCGAACTGTTTTTCTCACCACGGACAGTTTGAACTATGATCGCGCAGTGAATGTTGGCTACTATTTCACGGGCGGTAAATTGACGGATGTGGACAATACCTTGACTTCTAAATTTGGCTATTATTATCCAGGTCTGGAGATGGCACTTTTTAGAGGTGATGTCTTACTGACAAATCCGAATTTTGTGATGAATGCTGACACACTAAAGTATTTTACAAAAAATCACATTGCTCAAATACTTGGACCTACAACCATATTGTATGAGCAAGAAACAACGATCTACACTGAAAAAGGGTGGTACAATACAACCTCTGAACAATCCGAACTGTTACTAAACTCTCTTATCACCCACCAAGATGGTAAAACATTGACGGGAGATACTATTTTTTATGATAAAAAAACGGGAATCGGTAATGCTTTTCATCATGTAATACTGAATGATACAGCTAAAAAAGTATCGCTCACAGGTCATTATTTGTATTATAAAGAAGAGGGACAAGTGGCGCTAGCTAAAGATTCGGCTTTGATGATTGATTATTCAAGTACCGATACACTCTATTTGAATGCGGATACACTTTTTTCTTATGCTGTGGATTCGGTTGATAAAATTGTAGAGGCTTTTTATAATGTGCGTGTGTTTAGAAATGATTTACAAGCTGTTTGCGATTCTGCTCGGTACGAAACGCGTGATTCTGTTTTACATTTGTTGAAAAAACCTGTTTTGTGGTCTGATAATCAACAAATAACAGGCGATACGATTCGAATATTTTCTGTGAATGATGAATTAGATCGTTTGCAAATTATTAATTCTGCTTTTGTTTGTCAACAAGAAGATTCCGTCCGTTTTAATCAATTATCAGGCAAAGAAGTGACCGCCTATATTGCTAAAGGTGAATTATATAGAGTGGATGTTCGAGGTAATGCAGAATCTATTTTTTTTCCGCGAGAAGCTGATAGTACGATGATTGGGATGAATCAAACGGAAAGTAGTTTTCTGACGGTCTATTTAAAAGAGCAAAAAATAGATAGAATTATACTTTTTCCTTCTCCTACGGGAGTAATGACACCATTAGATCAGGTAACAGCTGAGTCGCTCTATTTACTAAATTATTCTTGGCAAATCACCATTAGACCTCAAAGCCGCGAAGATGTTTTTGCTCGTCCAGTTAGACCGGTGACTGCAACCGCGCCAAAACGTCGTCGTGCAAGTGAGATTGCTGTCACTGAAAATAAAAAATCGGAAGAGGCGGCAGCTTCTCAAAATAAAACAAATTCGTCCTCGTCAGGTGCGTCATCTCGTCCACCAATGCCAAACATTGGTGGCGGTTCGACAGGAACTTTAAAAACGAATGCATCAGGAGGGCAACAGCAATGATACGTCCAGTAGTTGTTTTAAAATATGACGTTTCAGAAGAGACAGCAGAACTTTTTGGGACGTATTTGGCAGAGGGTTTCAAGTATGATTTGCGTGTTCTGTTGTTGGGAGAAATAAACCAAGAAAACACCATACGTTTAGATAATGTTGCCTCTGAATTAGAGCGTATCGATGCTTCTTTATTGGTGGTAGAATTATCAAATAAAGTTTCGATACAAACTTATTTGAATGCTTTTCGTAATTTGAGGGTGCCTTATTTATTTGTACGTTCAGGACATCAACCAAATTTTGAAAAAATAGCATTGCCGGTATCATTTTTGATAGAAGAAAAAGAAAAAGGACCTTTTGCAGCAGCTTTTGGACGTTTTTTTCAATCTCAGTTGGTTGTTTTTCAACCGAAAGATTATGGTAGTAAAGCGTTACAAAACAGAGAATCTATCACCGCCTTGTTGGATTCCTTTAAGCTGACGTATCACGTACATCAAGCTTCTAAAGATAGTTATGGCGTAGAACGTGAAGCTGCTTTGTGGGCGGCAAATGGCCATGCGGGATTGGTAATTATTTCGGCTTCTCGTGAATACGGATTGGATGATTGGTTGTTTGGTAGTAAAGAACGAAAAATTTTAATGCGGGCAACTATTCCTGTTCTAGTTATCAATCCGCGTGCCGATTTATATACTTTGTGTGATTAATAAAAAAACAATATAGCTATGAAGAAAACTCTACTATGTGTGGCTCTGATTTTGTTTGGCATCTCGTTGTCAGCTCTATCACTTAATTATCCAGTTGTTCAAGTCAATGGTAAAAGTTACTATTCTTATACAGTTGAGCCTAAAGATGGATTGTTTGGTATCTCTAAGAAATTTGGTGTTTCACAAGCTGATTTGCATGCGCACAACCCGAATTTAGGAACAGGTTTGACTATTGGTCAAGTTATTTTGGTGCCAATTGTTGGCCCAGTGGCGAAGCAAAATCCCTCAAATACGTTTATTACCCACGAAGTGCTTCCTAAGGAGACTTTTTATTCGTTATCTCGCCAATATGACGTTTCTATCGAAGAGATTAAAGCGCATAATCCAGCCACGGAATCGGGTTTACAAATTGGCATGGTATTGAAAATTCCCGTTAAACAGTCTGGTAAAACTCAAATAACGCCAACTGAAGTTGCTGCAACTACCGACGTTAAAGTTCCTAATAGTGGTGAAAAATCAGCGGCAGAGACTCGTAAACATATTGTACAACGAAAGGAAACACTTTACAAAATTAGTCGAGATTATGGTGTGTCAGTTGAGGAGCTCACTTCGGCTAATAATATCACGTCGCTCACAGTGGGTCAGGAGTTGATAATTCCAGACTCTAAAAAATCGGAACAGCCCGATTCGCAGTTAGAAGAATTTTCGCCAAAAGTGGTTGAAAGCCCTATTATGGGAATCAAAAAGAATGATTTAGAACTTCTTAACGCGTACCAACCAGTTAAAAATGCTCCTCAAAATCCGAATGCACTACGCATAGCTGTTTTGTTGCCATTTATGCTCGAAACGCCTTATATAGACGCATCTGTGAATTATTTCTGGGATTTTTATCGCGGAATTTTAATCGGATTGAATGAGGTGAAGAAAAGCGGTATTTCTGTTGATTTGTACACGTTCGATATAGAAAAAAATCCTAGAACATTAGATTCTATATTAAATTTACCCAGTTTAAAAACGATGGATTTAATCATTGGCCCAGCTTATTCTAACCAAGTATCTGTGGTGTCGAAATTCTCTAGAGATAATCACATTTATATGGTTGTCCCGTTTACGTCAAGAATTGAAGAGAGTGATTCTCACGAATACATGTTACAATTCAATCCTTCGCAAGATGTGTTGTTACCTTTAGTTGCCCAGACAATGGTTGACCGTTTTGCGTCGAGTAATTTTGTAATTGCACGCTTTACGAGTAAACAAGATAAAGCGAACGCACTTGCTGATGAAGTTATAAAAGCCCTCGTTGCTAAGCGTAAACCCTATCGTGAAATTCAACTGAGTACAGAAAATGTTGACACGTTGAGAACACTTATTGGTCAAAATCGTAGTTTATTAGTGATGGCAACCACGCGTTTAGATGTGGTATCGACGTTATTGCCAGAAATAGAGGCTCTAAAATTACCTTTTTTACAAATCTGGGGATTTGAAGATTGGAAACAGTGGGTCAATTTCCATGAAGGAACCTATTATTATTCGTTATTTAGGAAAAATAATCTCACCGTATATCAATCTTCTTATAAAAAATGGTATGGCGAATTGAGTCCTAAAAATATTCCAATGTATGACTTAATTGGTTATGATTTAATTACTTATACAACGAAAGCTTTAAAGACAAAACGGAAAAATATGCCATCAGCTTTTGGAATTATCGACTGTGAATTATTACAATCGGAATTTAAATTTCAAAAACTAAAATCTAGTAATCATTGGGTGAATATGAGTTGGTCGCTGTTTGGTTATTATAATGAAAAAACATCAGAAATAAAATGACATTAAAAAAAATACAACTACTTTCAGTGATACTGATTTTGGCTACGAATGTAGCTGGGCAAGGGTTTTATTTTGAGCCCGAATATGCCGTTGGAATACGTGGCGGAGCGACGGCTTCTTGGGTCTCTTTTTCGCCAACTGTAACGACAAGTCCTCTAGTTGGTTTTCAAGCTGGTGGAGCTTTTCGCTATATTTCGTCTAAGTATTTTGGGGTTCAAGTGGAAGCAAATTTTACGCAACGCGGTTGGACAGAGAAGGGTGATACGTACAATTATACGCATCAATTAAATTACATTGAAGTTCCGTTTATGTCCCATATTTGGTTCGGACGTAATACGTTTCGATGGTTTTTTAATTTGGGTCCTTCCGTTAGTTATATGATGTATGACAAAGTTGATTCCACGGTGCCTGATGCACAGCAGCAACTACGTTATACGATGGATTTGAAAAATCGCTTCGATTACGCCATCGTAGTAGGCACAGGTTTTGAATTTAATACAAAACGAGCTGGTATTTATCAATTAGAAGCCCGTTATTCGTTCGGTTTGGGCGATATGTTTCCAAATGGTGCTACCGACGATTACCGACGTTCAAGTAATCAAAATTTATCCGTTTGTTTAGGTATCTTGTTTAATGTAGGACGACCTTAAAGCAAAAGAGAGAAAACAAAAAAAATATGGCGAAATACTAAAAGTGTTTCGCCATATTTTTTGTCTCATTCAGATGGAGTGTGATATTATAATTCCAAATCACCATTGATAACTTCATGCCAAGGCAAGCCACTTTCGGCTACTTTTTCCAAGAATGGATCTGGATTTAACTCCTCAACATTATATACGCCAGCGCCCTTCCATTGACCAGTCATTAAAAGATAAGCACCTGTCATGGCTGGAACGCCCGTCGTATAACTTACGCCTTGCGTTCCGGTCTCTTTATAAGCGGCTTCATGACTGCAATTGTTGTAAATATAGTAGGTCTTTGGTTTTCCATCTTTTATTCCTTTGATACGACAACCAATAGAAGTCCAACCTGTGTAGTCAGCACCCAACTCTTCCGGAGCTGGTAATACGGCTTTCAAAAATTGAATAGGAACAATTTGCTGACCGTTATAATCGATCGGATCAATGCGTGACATGCCGATATTTTGAATTACGCGAAGATGTGTTAAATATTCTTGTCCAAATGTCATCCAAAAGCGAGCACGTTTCAGCGTAGGAAAATTTTTAACCAATGACTCGAGCTCTTCGTGATACATCAGATACGATTCGCGTGGTCCAATTTCAGGATACGTTATAGGTCGGTGAATTTCTAAAGGAGCCGTTTCTTCCCATTTTCCATTTGAGTAATAACGACCTTTTTGTGTGATTTCACGAATATTAATTTCTGGATTAAAGTTAGTGGCAAATGCTTTGTGGTGATCACCAGCATTGCAATCTACAATGTCTAATTCGTGAATTTCGTCGAAATGATGTTTGGCAGCATACGCTGTAAAAACGCTCGTGCAACCAGGATCGAAACCGCAACCGAGAATAGCCATTAAGCCAGCTTCTTTAAAGCGATCTTGATAAGCCCATTGCCACGAATATTCATATTTTGCTTCGTCGAGAGGTTCGTAATTGGCCGTGTCTAAATAATGACATCCTGCTTCTAAACAGGCATCCATAATGTGCAAATCTTGATAAGGCAGAGCTAAATTCATAACTAATTTTGGCTGAAATTTTTTCATCAAAGCCACCAATTCTGGGACATTATCAGCATCAACTTTAGCTGTTGACACAGTCACGCCGTAACGTGTTTTAAGATCTGCTGCAATCGCATCACATTTCGATTTGGTACGGCTGGCAATCATAATTTCAGTAAAAACATCTCTGTTTTGTGCCAACTTATGAGCGGCTACGGTAGCTACACCGCCAGCTCCA
>DATFIF010000035.1:0-2535 GCA_035270405.1 Paludibacteraceae bacterium
ATTACGTGGGAAGGTCAAGTACCAAACTACAAATCTATTTCAATGGAAACAAATGGAATAGGTGGTACCACAATTATTACTGTAGTTTCAGACGACGAATCGAACACAAATGAGTATAATTTAACATTCAGCGTCGCTAAATCAAGTAACAATAAGTTAGCTGATTTGTTGGTAAATGGCGTCACTATCGATGGCTTCAATCCTGACACACTGGGTTACACGATCGTTTATCCTATTGGTACAGATTCGGCTACGTTGATTACGGTTGCTAACGTTACTTACCTTGCTGGTGATGGCGTACAAACCGTGGTTATTTCGCAACCTGAGCCAACTTTAATTTTGGTAACGGTTACTGCGGAAGATGGTGCTAATCAAGTTTATATCATTCACTTAGAGATAGCACGATCCAACAATTCGTTGCTGAAAGATATTAAATTAGATGGCGTGTCGTTAAAAGACTTTGAATCCACTATTTTTGAATACACCTTCTTACTGTTTAACGGAAGAAGCATTCCAGAAATTGAAGCTATCAAAAGCGAAGAATCACAAACCACTCAAATAACCATTAATCCGGTTGGAGAACTCACGTACATATTTGTGACTGCCGAAGATGGAACAGAGTCAGTGTATACCATTGATTTCCGTTATTCAAGCCTCAATCCTGGAGATAAGCCAACAAAAGAAGATGTCTATTGGATGCCTCTTGGTAATGGAACGTATAAAGCGAGCACGTCGCGTAACAATGTGAAAGTGGCTATATTTACAGCATCAGGTCAATTAATAGCTATGCGTAACCTCCCAACAGCCGATCCAAACGATAACATTAAAGAGGCTGGTTCTGCGGGTACCATCTTTAATTACCAAAAATCAGGAAAAGTCTATATCTATGTATTCTACTTCAACGACAAAGCCATTGTCACACAAGGAAAATTCATTTATTAAGACGAATTCATTCTAAAAAAAGGTCAGAGCATACGTTCTGACCTTTTTTGTAGCACGACTGAACAAAAAGTCACAACTTTTTGTTATCTTTGCAGCCCTAAAAACCATATAAAATATAAGATTACAAGATGTTTGAAAGTTTAAGTGAACGCCTCGAACGCTCGTTCAAAATACTCAAAGGACAAGGTAAAATTACCGAAATCAATGTAGCAGAAACATTGAAAGATGTACGTAAAGCATTGTTAGATGCCGACGTAAACTACAAAGTAGCCAAAACGTTTACCGACGATGTGAAAGCCAAAGCGCTCGGTCAAAACGTATTGCTCGCGGTAAAACCTAACGAATTGATGGTCAAAATCGTACACGATGAGTTAGCACAACTCATGGGTGGCGAGCATGTGGACATCAACATCAAAGGCAATCCAGCCGTTATTTTAATGTCAGGTTTGCAAGGTTCTGGTAAAACTACATTCTCGGGCAAATTAGCCAATATGCTCAAAAACAAACGTGGCAAAAAACCACTGTTGGTGGCTTGCGACGTGTACCGCCCTGCTGCTATCGAACAATTACGTGTAGTGGGCGCACAAATTGGCGTTCCAGTGTATAGCGAAATCGACAGCAAAAGTCCGATTGATATTGCACAAAACGCGATTAAACAAGCTAAAAAAGACGGCAACGATGTCGTTATTATCGATACCGCGGGTCGTTTGGCTGTAGACGAACAGATGATGAACGAAATTGCCGCCATCAAAGCCGCTGTTTCGCCACACGAAATTTTGTTCGTAGTCGACTCCATGACTGGACAAGACGCCGTGAATACCGCAAAAGAATTCAACGAACGTTTGAATTTCGATGGTGTAGTATTGACCAAACTCGATGGTGACACACGTGGTGGTGCCGCTTTATCTATTCGTTCGGTAGTCGACAAACCAATCAAGTTTGTAGGTACTGGCGAAAAAATGGAAGCCATCGACCTCTTCCACCCTGCTCGTATGGCCGACCGTATTTTGGGCATGGGCGATATCGTATCGTTGGTAGAACGCGCACAAGAACAGTTCGACGAAGAAGAAGCGCGCAAACTCTCGAAGAAAATTGCTAAAAACCAATTCGACTTCAACGATTTCATGGGACAAATCCAACAAATCAAGAAAATGGGAAATCTCAAAGATTTAGCTTCCATGATTCCTGGCGTTGGCAAAGCCATTAAAGATGTCGACTTGGACGATAAATCATTTGCTGGCATCGAAGCCATCATTCAATCGATGACACCGTACGAACGCGAAAATCCAACATCACTCAACAATAGCCGCAAAAACCGTATTGTAAGAGGTTCTGGTCGCGATATTCAAGAGGTCAATCGTCTGTTGAAACAATTCAACGAGATGCAGAAAATGATGCGTATGGTTCAAAAACAAAAGTTACCTAACATCAAACGCTAACCACCATGCAACTGATTGACGGGAAAAAAATAGCGAACGAACTCAAGCAAGAAATTGCCTTGGAAGTTCAACAAATGCGTGCCGAAGGCAAAAAAGTACCGCATTTGGCTACTATTCTCGTAGGTCACGATGGCGGCAGCGAAACCTATGTAGC
>DATFIF010000036.1:0-4275 GCA_035270405.1 Paludibacteraceae bacterium
TGAGATGATAGACCAAATTACTGTAGGAAAAATTATGGATGCCGCCCAAATTGTGGACGTTGTATCTGATTTTGTGACCCTCAAAAAACGAGGCGTCAACTACCTTGGGCTTTGTCCTTTTCACAATGAAAAAACAGGTTCTTTTACCGTCTCTCCAGCAAAAGGTATTTTCAAATGTTTTGGTTGTGGCAAAGGCGGTAACTCCATTCATTTCATCATGGAACATGAGCAACTGTCCTATCCAGAAGCCTTAAAATTTTTAGCGAAAAAATATAATATAGAGATTGTTGACCGTGAGCTATCAGATCAGGAGAAAATTCAACAGAGCGATCGTGAAAGCATGTTGTCGGTGAATGAATATGCTGCGAAATATTTTGTAGATATACTTCACAATCATCGTGATGGGAAAGCTATTGGTCTGAATTATTTTAGAGAACGAGGGTTTTCTGATGAAACCATTTTAAAATTCCAATTAGGTTATTCTTTGGATGAATCGGACGCTTTTTTCCGTGCAGCTATAACTAAAGGATTTAAAGCTGAATTTTTAGACAAAACAGGATTGTCGCCTAAACGTGATGACGGCTCTTCGTACGACCGATTTCGTGGTCGTGTGATGTTTCCCGTGCATACAATTTCTGGTAAAGTAGTCGCTTTTGGTGGGCGCTCGTTGAAAAAAGATGATAAAACCGCTAAATATGTCAATTCTCCCGAATCGGAAATTTATCATAAAAGTAATGAGTTGTATGGTATCTTTTTTGCTAAAAATGCGATTGTAAAACAGGATCGCTGTTTTTTGGTAGAAGGTTATACCGATGTCATTTCAATGCATCAAGCTGGTGTTCAAAATGTGGTTGCTTCTTCAGGAACGGCTTTAACGCCAGGGCAGATTCGTATGATTCATCGATTCACGCCAAATATCACAGTTTTGTATGATGGAGATGCTGCAGGCATTAAAGCATCTCTACGAGGCATTGATTTGTTGCTTGAAGAAGGAATGAATATAAAAGTCGTGTTATTGCCTGATGGAGCTGACCCTGATAGTTATGCTCGCTCACATAATGCGTCTGATTTTATCGATTTCATCGACAAAAATCAAGTTGACTTTATCAAATTTAAAATTAATTTATTATTGCAAGATGTGGGTGATGATCCCATAAAAAAGGCGGCACTTATAGGTGACGTTGTGCAAAGCATTGCCTTAATACCTAATAAATTAATTGAGTCAGAATATGTTAAGGAGTGCTCGACATTATTACACATTGATGAGAAAATTATTTATAATGAAATCAACAAATTAAAACGTAATAAGCGGGAAAAACAGCAAAACAGGGTTGACAAATCCATCAGCACTTCTGAAGGAGCGACATCTACTTCCTTGCCAGAAAAAAGTCTTCACATCTCCATTGATCAAACAACCAATCGGCAAGAATTAGAAATTCTCTATTTTGCTATTCGACACGGTGTCGAGTTTTTATACCGTGAGTATCATCTTGATTCACACGAATTTATTCGTGATTGGAGCGTGGGCGAGTATATTGTAGCACAACTATTGGGAGATAATATCGAATTTAAAAATCCTACAAATCAAGCTTTATTGAATGAGTTTGCCGCTCATTTGAATGATACTGGCTTTAATCCCTCCAATTTTTTCACGAATCATTCGCACGATCAAATTAGCCGTTTGGGTGTAGATTTAATGACTGATAAATACCAATTAAGTAAAATTTTTACGCGTGAAGATGCTTATAATTCAGGAGATGAAACTTATAAAGCTCATGTGAAAACTAAACGTGATGCTCAAAAATTAGAAGATCATCGACGCTGGCTCTTGGAGTCGGTTCCACGCGTTATTTTTGAATATAAAAACTCGATTGTGGTTGATTTGATAAAGTCTGAAATGCTCAAATTAAAACAAGCTGCCGAAGCTAAAGATATTCAAACCACAGAAACTATTATGAAAACGATTGCTGATTATAATATTTTGAAAGCACAATTTGCTAAAGAACTTGGCGAGCGTGTCATTGTTAAGTTTAGTTAAACCCCTCTGTATCTTTCGTTACTTCGTTTTCTCTCGGTACTTTTTTCTCTCTCTTTCGTTCTACAATTTTGTTTAAGATGTGATTTTTTTATATCTTTGTAATTCATTTTGCATACAATTATTATGTCGAAAACACACAAAGAAATCATTGATGAAGTCACATCAAATGACTATAAATATGGCTTTACCACAGATATTGAGACAGATGTAATTCCCATCGGACTGAATGAGGATGTTGTACGAACTATTTCAGCAAAAAACGACGAGCCTGAATGGTTGCTCGAATACCGTTTAAAAGCTTATCGTCATTGGTTGACAATGAAAATGCCAGAATGGCCACATCTGAAAGTTCCTCACATTGACTATCAAAGCATTGCTTACTACGCTGCGCCAAGGAAAAATGCGCCTCAAAGTCTGGATGAGGTCGATCCTGAATTGATAAATACTTTCAACAAACTAGGAATTCCACTGGAGGAACAAAAAATACTTTCGGGTATAGCTGTTGACGCTATTATGGATAGTGTTTCGGTAAAAACGACGTTTCGTGAGAATTTAGCCGAAAAAGGAATTATTTTTTGTTCTATTAGTGACGCAGTAAAAGATCATCCCGATTTAGTGCGTCAATATTTGGGTACCGTAGTGCCATATTCTGATAACTTTTTTGCGGCTTTAAATTGCGCTGTCTTTTCTGATGGCTCTTTCGTTTATATTCCTAAAGGCGTTCGTTGTCCGATGGAACTTTCCACCTATTTTCGTATCAATGCTATTAATACCGGTCAGTTTGAACGTACGTTGATTGTGGCGGACGATGATTCGTATGTCTCTTATTTAGAGGGCTGTACAGCTCCGATGCGTGACGAAAATCAATTGCATGCTGCGATTGTGGAAATTGTGATTATGAATAATGCGGAAGTGAAATACTCGACCGTACAAAACTGGTATCCAGGCGATAAAAACGGCAAAGGTGGAATTTATAATTTTGTAACTAAACGCGCCATTTGTAAAGGCGATAATTCTAAAGTTTCGTGGACGCAAGTTGAAACTGGTTCTGCTATCACATGGAAATATCCAAGTTGTATTTTGAAGGGAAATAATTCGGTTGGCGAATTTTATTCTGTGGCAGTCACCAATAATTACCAACAAGCGGATACAGGTTCTAAAATGATTCACTTGGGTCGTAACACCAAAAGCCGCATTGTATCGAAAGGAATTTCAGCTGGATACAGCCAAAATTCGTATAGAGGTTTAGTGAAAATTCTACCAGCTGCTCAAGGAGCACGTAATTTCTCGCAATGCGATAGTTTGCTTTTGAGCGATCATTGTGGGGCGCATACGTTTCCATACATGGATGTCAAAAATGAAACTGCCATTGTGGAACACGAAGCTACGACCTCAAAAATTAGCGAAGATCAACTTTTTTACTGCAACCAACGTGGTATTAGTACGGAAGATGCGATTGCTTTAATTGTGAATGGTTATGCCAAAGAGGTGCTCAATAAATTGCCGATGGAATTTGCGGTGGAAGCGCAAAAATTGCTGTCTATTTCATTGGAAGGAAGTGTTGGATAATGTAATATAAGTTGTTAAAAATCAATTGAAACATGAACTTCTTCGATATAGATACTATTTTTGCCACCGTATGGGGATACGATTTATCTTATTTGGAGCTAATTGGTTTCATAACAGGTTTTGTTTCTATCTTTTTGGCTGGAAAAGGTCATGTGTTGACATTTTGGATTGGTTTGTTGAACTGTGCCGTTTTTTTCTCACTATTTTACCAACAACACCTCTATTCGATGATGTTGTTACAGCTCGTATTTGCATCCATCAATATTTACGGTATCGTAAAATGGACGTTTCCTAAAAAAAGTGAGCAAAACAGGGATAAAAAATTACGAATTACTAAATTAACCACTAAAGCGTTGGTCTCTTATCTTTTAGTGATTGTTCTTGGAGGAGTTTTATGGGGTTGGTTTATGGTCTATTTGGCCCATCAATTTCCAGAATTTGTAACAACACCAGTTTATCCGTATGTCGATGCTATTTTGTTGATTTCCAACATTGTGGGACAGACGTGGGTGGCTCGTAAAAAAATTGAAAACTGGCCGTTATGGATTTTGGTGGATTCAGCGAGTTGTATTTTATGGCTGGTGATGGGTTTGAAACTGACTGCGATTTTATATGTTTTATATATTATTATCTCTGTATATGCTTGGTTCAATTGGCGTAAACAGATG
>DATFIF010000037.1:0-9729 GCA_035270405.1 Paludibacteraceae bacterium
ATATTGCATTACTAAAAATAGAAGCTGATAGCCTACAACCTATTATTTTCGGTAATTCTGATAATCTCAAAATTGGTGAATGGGTTCTTGCTGTAGGCAATCCATTCAACTTAACATCCACCGTAACAGCTGGTATCGTAAGCGCCAAAGCAAGAAACATCAACATCCTAAATAGTGATATGAAAATTGAATCGTTTATACAAACCGATGCCGCTGTAAACCCAGGAAATAGTGGTGGCGCATTAGTGAACACCAAAGGAGAATTAGTGGGTATCAACACGGCCATTGCGTCGCAAACAGGCTCCTATGCGGGCTATTCATTTGCTGTTCCAACCAGTATTGTGAGCAAAGTGGTCGCCGATTTAAAAGAATTTGGTGTGGTACAACGCGCTATTTTAGGTGTACAAATAAGTGATATTGACGACAAGTTAGCTAAAGAGAAAAAACTTACCACCCTTGAAGGCGCCTACGTAGGAGCTGTTGGCGAAAACAGTGCCGCCAAAACTGGAGGTATTGAAGAAGGCGATGTGATTGTAGCCATCAACAACGTGGCCACCAAATCGGTAGCTCAATTACAAGAACAAATCGGTCGTTACCGTCCAGGAGACAAAATAGAAGTCACCTTAATACGCGACAATAAAACCAAGAAACTCGTAGTAGAATTAAAAAATAGAGCTGGCAACACAGGCGTTGTCAAAGCGGTTGATTTAAGTCATTTGGGCGCAAAATTTAGCGCCGTATCTGATCAATTTAAATATAAATTCAGAATCAAAAATGGCCTTCAAATTAGCCAATTGGATAAAAACGGTAAGTTTGCAAAATCAGGTTTAAAAGAAGGATTCATTATTTTAAAAATAAACAACATCACCATTGTAAATCAAGAGGATATAGAACGTGCCTACAACGAAGCCATGAATAACGAAGCGAATGAAAAAGTGTTATTCATTACCGGAATTTACAATAATGGTCAAGTAGCCTACTATGCTATAAACTTGGAATAACAAAAAATAATCAGAATGTACATTTCAACTATCCTTTGTACTTGAATAGCTCAATTTACAAAGGATAGTTTGATATTTAACAACGTCATTCGTAACTTTTTTTGTTTTTGACAGGTTAAAAGGGTCATTTATTCAAAAAAAAGCTTATCTTTGCGAGCTAATTTCTTTACAAGAATGAGACAATTAAAAATTACCAAATCAATCACTAATCGTGAGAGTGCGTCACTTGACAAGTATTTGCAAGAGATTGGGCGTGAGAATCTTATTACTGTAGAAGAAGAAGTTGAGTTGGCTCAGCGGATACGCAAAGGCGACCGTTTAGCACTCGAAAAATTGACACGCGCGAATCTTCGCTTCGTAGTTTCTGTGGCCAAACAGTACCAAAACCAAGGTTTAAGTCTACCCGACTTAATCAATGAGGGAAATTTGGGCTTAATAAAAGCGGCCGAAAAATTCGACGAAACTCGTGGGTTTAAATTTATTTCTTATGCAGTATGGTGGATTCGTCAATCAATTCTGCAAGCGTTGGCCGAACAATCGCGTATCGTACGTTTACCGTTGAATCAAGTAGGTTCCTTGAACAAAATTAACAAGGCCTTTTCACGGTTTGAACAAGAAAACGAACGCCGCCCATCGCCTGAAGAGTTGGCAGAGGAACTAGACATTCCGATTGAAAAAATCGTCGACACAATCAAGATTTCAGGTCGTCACATCTCTGTTGATGCTCCCTTTGTAGAAGGAGAAGACAACAGTTTGTTGGACGTATTAGTAAATGATGACTCACCAATAGCAGACCGTGCTTTGATGAGCGAATCGCTACTGATTGAAATCAACAGAGCACTCGAAACACTTAGTGAACGCGAACGCGACATTATTCGTATGTTTTTTGGCATTGGTTGCCAAGAGATGACACTCGAAGAAATTGGCGACAAATTTGGCTTAACACGCGAACGTGTACGCCAAATTAAAGAAAAAGCCATCCGTCGTTTACGCTCAAATTCTAAAAACAAATTGCTCAAAGGTTATCTAGGATAATCTTAGCATAAAACTCCAAGAAAGAGCACTTAAAGGTGCTCTTTCTTGTATCACAGCCAGCCAGCTATTAAAAAATGTTGAAAAAAGCAAACAAACAACGTTTACCTTCTGAACTTGGAACAGAACCTATCGGAAAACTCCTTTGGGCCTATTCGTTACCGACCATTGTCGGTACTTTGGTGAATGCTCTATACAACATTGTCGATCGAATCTTTATTGGTCAAGGCGTGGGGCCAATGGCCATTTCTGGACTTACACTCACCTTTCCTATGATGATGATTTTGGGAGCTTTTGGTATGCTTATTGGCCAAGGATCTGCTACCCAAATATCTATCTATTTAGGACGAAAAGATATAAAAACGGCTGAAAATACACTGGGTAATGCGCTTGTATTGACATTTATAATTATGTCAATCGTCATAAGCTTGAGCTTGTTCTTTCTTGATGATATTTTAATTGCGTTTGGTGGAAGCGAAGCAACCATACCGTATGCCAAAGATTATCTCAAAATTATTATACCTGGACACATACTCACGGCATTGAGTTATGGATTTAACAACAGTATGCGTGCTTCTGGCTACCCTATTAAGGCGATGTTTACCATGTTGATTGGCGCAGTCCTTAACACCATTTTAGATCCTATTTTTATTTTTGTTTTCGATTGGGGCATACAAGGCGCGGCTTATTCTACGCTTATTTCGATGAGTGTGAGTGCTATTTGGGTGATGCATCACTTTATAAGTCCTAAAAGCACACTACGTTTTAGACGTGGCTGTTTCAAATTAAATAAAAAAATCATTGTAGCCATACTCGCCATAGGAATGGCACCATTTTTTATACAAGTCAGCGCAAGTCTCGTCAATGCGCTAATTAACAATGCACTTAAAACCACAGGAGGCGACTACGCCATCGGTGCTTTTGGTATTATTAATAGCTTTTCTATCCTAATTATCATGAGTATTGTGGGATTAAGCAATGGTATGCAACCGATTATTGGCTATAATTATGGCGCTCGGCAAAACGATCGTGTGTTACGAACGTTACGATATGGAATTATCATCGCAACTTTGGTTACAACCCTTGGAGGAGTAACTGCTGAACTTTTCCCTCGACAAATAGCACGACTTTTTACAACAGATCAACAACTCATCGATCTCACTGTTCATGGTATGCGTATCTGTTTTCTCTTGTTTGCTGTAGTGGGAGGTCAAATGGTGACTATCAGTTTCTTCCAAGCCATTGGGAAAGCGAAAATATCTATCTTTCTAAGTTTAACGCGTCAATTAATCTTCTTAGTTCCATTTATTCTCATTTTTCCACCCATTTGGGGACTGACTGGCACTTGGATGGTGTTTCCTTGTGCCGATCTGATTTCAATGCTTGTGGCGAGTACGATGCTCTATTTTCAACTCAAAAAATTAAAGCAAACCAGTTCACCTATACCTAACGTCTAACTTTTTTTGTATTTTTATAGAATTATGACAACTAAAGAACGGTACAAAAAAATCATTGAATGGTTTACAGTTAATATGCCCGTTGCAGAAAGTGAATTGAATTACAACAATCCATTTGAACTATTGGTAGCTGTTATATTGTCCGCTCAATGTACAGATAAACGGGTAAATTTAACTACTCCAAAACTGCTAACGGAATTCCCTACTCCCGAAAAAATGGCAGCTGCTTCACCCGAAACTATTTTGAGTTACATCAAAAGCATTTCATATCCAAACAGCAAAGCGCATTATTTGGTAGGAATGTCGCAAAAACTTATAACCGATTTTAAAAGTGAAATACCTGCAGATACAGAACTGCTGCAACAATTACCTGGCGTTGGGCGAAAAACAGCCAATGTCATCGCTTCTGTCGTTTTTAATCAGCCGAAAATGGCTGTGGACACACATGTATTCAGAATATCAGAACGATTAGGCTTGACAACCAATTCGAAAACGCCATTACAAACGGAACAAACACTTGTCAAACACATACCCGAAGAACTTATCCCTAAAGCCCATCACTGGCTTATTTTACACGGAAGATACGTGTGTTTAGCTCGCAAACCAAAATGTGAGGTATGCGGAATTAAACCTTATTGCCGCTATTTCGAAGAACAAAATAAAGAGCAAAAGAAATAAGATAAATCGAAAAAAAATGGGACTTTTTTTAGTGGAAGAAATTACCGATAATAGGTTCTATACAAATCGCGATATTCTTTTGTTTGAGTGAACTCTTTAAGCCAGCCATTCACAGCCCGTTGTAGCTTAATCGACTGTTTCGAAAATCCCCAAGCTTGAAATTGTTTGAAACCTATTTGAGTAGATATATCTAATTCTGGATAAAAAGTCTGTACAAATCGAGCGGTGAATTCATCAGCTATCGTATAATCGATCTCGCCACGTGCCACCATCGCCATCAACAGTTCGTTATCTACATCGGGCAATGATTCGGTATAAATGATAATACCAAGCTCCTCCTCGATATGTTTTAATCTCATTAAATGTGGCGAATTGGGTGTCACATAAATCGTAATTCCATCTAAATCTGAAGAGCCGCGAATTATTAGTTTATTTTTATTTTTTGCATCACTTCGCCGAACAAGAACGAGCTTACTTTTTATCAATGGCTCAGAGAAAATCAACTTTTTCTTAAGCTCCAAAGTGACAGGTATTGCTCTCATTATTAAATCATAAGAACCGTCATTAACGCCATCAATACTTTTTTGTAAATCTGGTTCAAGCGTAAATTCCACTTTCAAACCAAGACTATCAGCAAAGCGCGTAATAAGTTCGTATTGAAAGCCTTTAATCTCATTTTCTTCCACAAAATAACCTATGGAACTATACTCCGTAACGACTCGCAACGTTTGGTCTTTGAGCACGTCGTTTAAATCACGTGCTTGACGAGAGAAACAGATGAGGCACACCGTACTAATTAGTATTAAAACTAAAGCAGTAATCGTAATAATAAGCTGTTTTTTAGTCCTAAATCGACTCGGAATTAATCGTAAAATGTCCATGATAAACCAAATTGAAAAGTTGCAGGATTCTGTGGATAATATGGCATTGAGAAATAATTGCTACGACCAAATAAGCTTGAATTCCAATTCGCATACTGCACATAGAAACGCATACGTTTTAAGTGAAAATTCAAATACACATTCATTTCAGGATAATTTCCTATCAAATGAGCATCTTGTAAATGAAAAGCACCTGTTGCTGGCATATACGTATTGCCATAATAAGCAGTATGATAACGAACGCTCACGCCAATCTGAGCGTGTAGCACTTTAAAAAATTTATCTTTATAATAGAGATTAGAATATAACGCTAAATCGGGCAAAGGCAAAATCTCGCGGTTGCTGGTATATTGATAAACTAGTTGATTGTCGAGATGAATTTTCCACACATGAACATTGGCAGTCAAATCCGCAGCAATTACCTGTATATTTCCATCATATTGAGCTGGTAACGCCTGTTTATCAAAATAGAGGTAGTTCGTTACGTTTTCAAACTTAACGCCAAGCGAAATAGCACGCGTCGGAAAAGCTAAACGACCTTCCACGTTTGTCCTCAGCTGATTCTTGAAATCTGTATTCCATTGAAAATGGTTAGAAAAATAGATGTCTGAAAAATAATCGCACGACTCAGTGAAAAAACCACCACTGGCAGAAATCAACATGGTATCTTTTGAAGCTATTGGAAAAAGAGTTTGTATACCACCAAATATATCGAACTCACCAGCTCGAGGTCCCAATAAAAAAACTTCACCATTCGCATCAAATGTAAGTTTTTCGCCTTCACGTTTGAAGATAGAAACGCCTATTTTTAGGTCGTTTTCATACGTATTACTACGTAACGTATCAGAAAACTGAGCAAAACGACGTAACTCGTGCTCCACAAATCCAGTTAAACCAAACCGCATTAAGCGATTGAATTTCTCCTCCATAGTAACTGATACAGAGTTTTTTAACGACCAATAGCGGATGGAATCTTGCGTTTGGAGTCCACTATAATAATTGTTGGCATAGAAACCAGATGTAACAGAATCGGGTTCAACATAGCGACGATAAGTATCTTCAAATTTTATGGTGTGAATAAACGATGTGACTGGAATATAATCAATAACAATCGAATCTTGCGACACCGTGCGTTCTTTTTCAATGCCAATACTATATTTTTGATTGAAATAGTAACTGTTGTTAGAATAACCCGAAACCGCATTCAAATTGACGGGGATATTTGCGGGTTTCAAATCGGCTGTTCCAACAATAGATTTGGGATCCAGAATATAATCACGATTGGTGATACCGCCATTTTCCTGATTTTTGAAGTTATTAAACATCACAACACCTTGTGCTGAATAGTGTTTCCCGTTGTAACTTCCCCAAAAACCTCCATTCAACATACGTGTTGATTGATTCGTATATTGACCACGCCCATAAATTAAATTAACTAATCCTCCAAAATTAGTCGCTTTATTGGCATTCATCGTGAATAATGCTTTAAAATAATCTTCCTCAAAAAAAGTCGGAAGCGCTGAACGGTATTCTAACTTAGCATAAGGTGTTTTGGTGTTGTAAAACACAATATCTTTTGGCGTAATAACATAAGCATCATAAGGTTGTGAATAAAAGACATCCGTTTTAGCTGTTCGGTCAAAATAAATTTTTGATTGAACAGGTGAACCTAAATTACCATTCCACGAATGGGCAATGCTGTAATTATTAACTGGTTGGTTGTCTTGATAACTCACAATAGCAGTGTCCAGTTCACACGAATCAGCAATCCCCAATCGCTCATCAATGCGCCACGCACGAATGTCCGATGGAATATTTTTTTCATCAGTCTTTGCAGTAGCGCTGATAGACGTTTGTGCATCAACCAACGACACAATCATTAAAAGTGCGCAAAGAGATTTAATTCGATTCATAGCGAACAAAAATACTGCTTTTTTCTGATATTTTCGATACAAAGAGAAATAATTAAGCCAACACGATAGGGCAAATTAAAAGCGCACTAGTAGTAATAATGCACTTTGGATAGATAAATCACTTCATAATTCGGTTAACCATTCTTGCAAATGAGTTCCAATGAAGTTCTATTGAGTAAGCGTATATTCTTACCATTCAACGAGATAGTTCCATCTTTATCAAATTCAGTCAATACTCTACTCACTGTTTCTCGCGTAGAATCGACAAGATTTCTAATTTCGGACTGCGATAACCATTAATGCTTTTATATTAACCTTTGCTGGCGTCATAGCATTCGCCTTATCAGTTAATTTCGACTTGGAAACCATGTTGGATTACGGACATCTATTTGAAGGTCTTGCTATTGGAACTATTGGCTTAGTAATTCTTATGCCAAACATTGCGCGTATGTGGTATTTTACGATTATCAAACCAAAAGTAAATGCTCCATTTACGAAATTTGTGAAAAGCATGGGCGAATTGTTCATCCACATGTTTACACAAAAACGTGCGTTCGGTTGCGACGATAATAAATTACGTTGGTTCGAACACTTCATATTAGTAATTGGTTATCTATCGCTACTTTTCACCACGATTGTATTAAACTGGTTTGGAACATCCAATCTATTTATCATCATACTCGGCTATGTCATGAGTGCCATTGTATTTGTAGTATGGCTGTTTTTAATGGGTTTTACAGCTTTTATGGTTCGTCTATTTATCGATTTAGACATTCTTGAAATGAACAAATGGATGTATCTATTTCATCTGACCGTCTTAGTTCAATGGGCCTTAATTATTGTGCCGTTTGGCAAATGGACACATTTTCTATATCGCTCATTTGCGATGTATTTCGCCAAACTAAAAGCATAAAAAAAGGCTGGATTTCACTTGAAATCCAGCCTTTTTTTTACTAAGCTAAAGTCTTAGTTTTGAATGGGCAGACGCTTCCAAATACAACGAGGAATAGCGCGCATAAGAAATACCAATACCGCATAACGCCAATCTATTATCGCAATTCGTTTTTTACGTTCAAGTGCCTTTACAATACCTTTTCCTGCATATTCCACCGTCATCAATAGCGGATATTTTTTTTCTGAACTCAAAATAGCCGTTTCTACAAATCCTGGACGAATATCTGTAAAGTGGATATTTAACTTTTGACTATGTGCTAATTGTTCCAACGAATCAATATAGGTCGATTGAAAACATTTGGAAGATGAATAAGAGGCTGAAGCGCCAATGCCACGAGTTCCTGCCACAGAGCTAATTACGGCTAAATGCCCAAAACCTTGTTGACCGAAAAAATGATAGGCTGTAGTTACCATGCGCGTAAAACCAACTACGTTAGTTTCCACTATTTGCAACTCTTTGGCGAGATGTAAATCTGGATTTTGAAGTCCAACGCCAGAAGCTAAAAAAAACAGATCCATACCTCCAACCTTCGCAATCAGTTGTTCCAATTTCTCGGGAGCATCATCGTGCGTAACATCTAAAGATTGAATCGCAATTGTTTCAGGCGATTGTTGTTGAAAAGTCACCAACTCTGCTTGACGACGACCTGCAATTCCAAGCTGCCAACCTGCAGCTAATAATTGCTTCGCAACTTCGAGTCCAAGACCAGATGTTGCACCAATGATAATTGCTTTTTTCATACTCATTTTGATTAAAGAGAATTTAAAAACTTTGCATATCGCATAACCGCTTGTAATAACCACTAAGAGCCAATAATTCGTCGTGTTTACCACGTTCCACGATTTTACCTTCGTGCAACACACAAATTTCGTCAGCTTTTTTTATGGTCGATAAACGGTGAGCAATCACTATCGTTGTGCGATTTTTCATTAAACTTTCCAACGCATTTTGAACTAATTTTTCCGATTCAGTATCCAAAGCAGATGTCGCTTCGTCCAAAATCAAAATAGGAGGATTTCTCAAAATAGCTCTGGCGATACTAATACGTTGACGCTGACCACCTGACAAACGACAGCCACGATCGCCTACATTAGTTTCATACCCATTTTCGGTAGCCAATATAAAATCGTGAGCATTTGCTATTTTGGCAGCAGCAATAACCTCTTCCATCGTTGCTGTTTCCACTCCAAAAATAATATTATTGAAGAACGTGTCATTAAATAAAATGGCCTCTTGGTTCACATTTCCCATCAATTGGCGCAAGTTTTGCAAATCTAAGTGACGAATATCAGTACCATCAACTGAGATAGAACCTTCGTTCACGTCGTAGAAACGAGGAAGCAAATCCACCATAGTAGATTTTCCTGAACCTGACTGCCCTACCAACGCTATCGTTTTACCTTTTTCGCAGGTTAAATTAATATCTTGTAAAATCCAATCTTCACGGTATTTAAACCAAACATGGTTAAATTCTATTTTGGACGTGAATGTATCAATTTTTACAGTGTTCTTTTCATGTTTGAGTGGATTTTCTGCTTGTAAAATATCATCCACACGTTGCAACGATGCCATCCCTTTTTGAACACTGTACATCGCCCTTGACAAATCTTTAGATGGTGGAATAATACTGTAGAAAATAACCAAATAATAGATAAATTCTGGTGCAGAAATACTCCCTTCGCCTTGTAAAATAAGTGTGCCGCCATACCACAAAAGAATCGCCACTACGGCAGTTCCCAACAATTCGCTGATGGGATGAGCTAATAAATAACGACGATTGATGCGATTGAAAGTTCCACGAATGCGATTATT
>DATFIF010000038.1:0-5372 GCA_035270405.1 Paludibacteraceae bacterium
CTGATAAACCAATAAATACGAAGAGAATTGTGAGAGAAAGTTTTTTCATAAGTTGTTTTGAGTGATAAATAAGAGCACTATTCTGATTCGAAAGAACAGTGCTCTTATGGATTATTTTTTAAGATTAGTAAAATTAGTCTTTTAGTTTTGCCCAAATATACTCACGATTCAATCGTGCGATATGGCTCAACGAAATATTTTTAGGACATTCTGCAGCACAAGCACCAGTATTGGTACAGTTGCCAAAACCGAGGTCTTCCATTTTAGACAACATCGCTTTAGCACGTGCCGCACCTTCTACTTTACCTTGTGGCAAAAGCGCTAATTGGCTTACTTTGGCTGCTACGAACAACATGGCAGAACCATTTTTACAAGCGGCAGCACACGCACCACAACCAATACAAGCCGCAGCATCCATAGCTTCGTCAGCATCAATTTTTGAAATTGGTATGGCATTAGCATCTGGCACACCGCCCGTGTTGACTGAAACGTATCCACCAGCTTCTATGATTTTGTCGTAAGCACGTCTATCAACTATTAAATCTTTAATAACTGGGAAAGCATGCGAACGCCAAGGTTCTACGGTAATTGTTTCGCCATCGCTAAATTTACGCATGTGTAATTGACACGTTGTGACGCTGCTATCAGGACCATGCGGGTGACCATTGATATACAAAGAACACATACCACAAATACCTTCACGACAGTCATGATCAAATACGATTGGTTCTTTACGTTCGTGAATAAGTTGTTCATTCAAGATATCAAGCATTTCTAAAAATGAACTATCTACAGAAACATGATTTAATTCATGCGTTTCAAATGCGCCTTTTGCCTTAGGACCAGTTTGACGCCACACTTTTACTTTTATATTAATTGTCTTTTCCATTGTTATTTATGCTTTATAATTACGTGTTTGACGAGCTACGAATTCATATTCAAGTTTTTCTTTCAGCAATTTTGGCTCTTGACCTTCACCTTCATATTTCCAGCAAGAAACATACGAGAATTTATCATCGTGACGTAAAGCTTCACCTTCTGGTGTTTGATATTCTTCGCGGAAATGACCGCCACATGACTCTTCGCGATCGAGTGCATCACGAGCCATCAACTCTCCAATCTCGATGAAATCAGCTAAGCGTAATGCTTTTTCTAGTTCCACATTCAAATCGTTACGAACACCTGGGATAAATACGTCTGTCCAGAATGTTTTTTTAACGTCCATAATTTTATCTAAAGCCGTACGTAAACCTTTTGCATTACGTGCCATTCCTACAAAATCCCACATAATAAGACCTAACTCACGGTGAATGCTATCGACCGAACGTTTTCCTTGAACACTCATCAATTTAGCAATTTTATCATTAATTGCTTTTTCAGCTTCCAAAAATTCTTTTGTGTCGGTACTGATACGAGGCACTTGAATTTGATCAGATAAATAATTTTGAATGGTGTAAGGCAATACAAAATAACCATCAGCTAAACCTTGCATCAATGCAGAAGCACCTAAACGATTGGCACCATGGTCTGAAAAATTGGCTTCACCGATACAGAACAATCCTTTAATAGAAGTTTGTAATTCATAATCCACCCAAATGCCACCCATCGTGTAGTGAATAGCTGGGAAAATCATCATAGGAGTTTCGTATGGATTATCATCTACAATTTTATCATACATCTGGAATAGATTACCATAACGTTCTTCTACTGCGTGACGACCTAAACGTTCGATAGCATATTTAAAATCGAGATAAACAGCTAAACCAGTGGCATTTACACCAAAGCCAGCGTCACAACGCTCTTTGGCAGCACGCGAAGCCACATCACGAGGTACTAAATTACCAAATGCAGGATAACGACGTTCCAAATAAAAATCACGATCTTCGTCAGGAATTTCAGTTGGTTTCAATTTGCCAGCACGTATGGCTTCAGCATCCTCTTTCTTTTTAGGTACCCAAATACGACCATCATTACGCAATGATTCGGACATCAACGTTAATTTCGATTGAGATTCGCCATGTACAGGAATACATGTAGGGTGAATTTGAGCAAAACAAGGATTGGCAAAATATGCGCCTTTTTTGTACATTTGAACAGCCACCGAACCGTTGGAAGCCATCGCATTGGTAGATAAGAAAAACGCATTACCATAACCTCCCGTTCCAACAACAACTGCATGAGCAAAGAAACGTTCAATTTTCCCAGTAATCAAGTTGCGTGCGATAATACCACGTGCACGACCATCAATTACCACCACATCCAACATTTCGTAACGCGTGTACATTTTGACCGTACCTTTGTTGATTTGACGGCTTAAAGCTGAGTAAGCACCTAACAATAACTGTTGACCAGTTTGACCTTTAGCATAGAAAGTACGAGATACTTGAGAGCCACCAAACGAGCGATTGTCGAGCAAACCACCATATTCGCGAGCAAAAGGAACACCTTGAGCTACACATTGATCAATAATACTATTTGAAACTTCTGCTAAACGATACACATTCGATTCACGAGCACGATAATCGCCCCCTTTGATGGTATCATAAAACAAACGATAGACCGAATCGCCATCATTTTGATAGTTTTTAGCAGCATTTATTCCACCTTGCGCTGCAATAGAGTGCGCGCGACGTGGTGAATCTTGAATACAGAAATTCAATACGTTAAAACCCAATTCGCCGAGTGAAGCCGCCGCCGAAGCACCAGCCAAACCTGTACCTACCACAATAACATCCAAGCGACGTTTATTCGCTGGATTCACCAATTTTTGATGGGCTTTGTAGTTTGTCCACTTTTCAGCCAACGGACCTTCGGGGATTTGTGCCGTCACAGCATCGCTGTCAGCAGCTATCGTTTCGGCAGCTTGTTTCATTGCTTTCCCTATTTTTTCAGTCGCTTTTCTAACAGCATCAACAGCCTCTTTGGTTGTATCATCATTAGCAACTTGTGTTACTTTATCTTTCACAGCTTTTACAACTTTGTCTGTAACAGCTTTTGCTGTATCAAGAACATCTTCTTTTTTCTTAGCCATAATTATACTAATGTTTTAATTTTCTTCTTTACAAGCAGCAAGAGCCACCCAACGCATAACCTAAATAATAAACTACTACCGAAGCGAACATCAATACCACAAGGGTAGATACAATGTTGGCAACCAATTTCACACGTGGCATCCAAGTGTTGTTATTCAAGCCCAAAGAGTGAAGTGCACTCCATACGCCATGAGTTAAATGGAACCACAACGCACCCAACCAAACCAAATAAAGCCCGGCATAAATAGGTTGTGCAAATAATTCTTTAATATATTTAATGCCGTTAGCAGCATCAACGCCAGCTTCGTGAGGAAGTAAACCTAAATTTACTTGCAACTCTACCCATTGCATTTTGTACCAAAAATTGTACAGGTGTAAACCTATAAACCCAAGGATAATAGCACCAAGAACGAGCATGTTCAACGACGACCATTCTACGTCTGGTTGTTTTCCGCTCACTGCATAACGTTCTCTACCACGAGCGCGGTAATTTTGAATCGATAAAATGAACGCGTAAAGAATATGAACAAGCATCAAAAATGCCAATCCCATAGTCGCAACAAGAGCATACCAGTTAGCTCCCAAAAACTCGCAAATCATATTGTAGCCCTCTTCCGAGATGATAGCTACCACATTCATTGCACCATGAAAAAGCAAAAATAGCACCAAAGCGCCTCCAGTTAAGCTCATCACGACTTTTCTCCCTACCGAAGAATTTGTTAACCACGTCATAAATTAAAAGATTTTAGTTAATAATTATAAATATTTTTTTGAGTGTTTCTAATTACAAAATGATGATTACCAAAACGTTACCATCAAAAACCTAAAACATAGTCGAGTACCATTAAAATCGTTACAAAAATAGCCTTATTAAACCGACTGTGCAAGTAAATACAGAAAATTTTCTTTAATAAAAGGTTAAAATCTTCACTGGGAAATAAAAGAATACGAAACGCAAATAAAAATTAAAAATATTTTGCTGTCTCACTTGAATGTTCTATCTTTGTAAGGATTTTACACTCTACAATGACTAATCAACATCAACAACTCATAAACCAGTTCGAGACTAAACTCAATAAGCTCATTTTCAGATATGAAAATATTGAAAAGAAAAATGAGCGTTTAGAAGAAGAGTTGGCTCGCACACGTGATGAATTGATGGAAGCACATAAAAACGTTGTAGAATTACGCTCAAGCTACTCGGCTCTTAAGATGGCGCGCATGGTTGGATTTTCGGAAGAAGACAAGAAACAGGCACATCGTAGAATTTCGGGATTAGTGCGAGACATTGATAGTTGTTTAGATTTGCTTAACGAATAGAACCGATTTATGGAGGAGAAACTAACAATAACACTCAACATAGCCGGTCGCTCTTTACGATTAACTATTAATCGGAACGAAGAGTTTGTCTATCGCGAAGCAGCTAGAAAACTAAACGAAAGACTGGATCTTTTTTACAAAAAATACACCACGGCCGACTACCCCACCATCTTAACGATGGTAGCCATGGATAGAGCATTAGAGTGTGAGCAAACGAGTCTCAAAACAGACTCGACTCCCTTAGCTTCTAAAATGACCGAATGGTCCGATTTGATTGATCGTGTAATAAAAGAATAAAGTTTTCTATCACTAATGTTCTTGCACTATGACACCTTGCTTTTAGCAAAGTGTTTTGGTGCATTTTTTTTATTTCTAACTGACTCTATTTTTAATATTTTATAACTGAACATTAAAACAACATTTTATGATTGAAATTATGATCTCCATAGCTGCTCTTTTGGGTGGTAGCGCAATCGGATGGTTTGTGACTCACACCGCAACCAAAGGAAAAGTGCGTGGTACCCTAAAAAAAGCAGAGGAAGATGCTGAAAATCTCAAACGCAACAAATTACTTGAAGCAAAAGAAAAATTTCTCAACTTAAAAGCTGATTTTGAAAAAGAGGTAGCTGAACGCAACTCAAAGATTCAACAAAGTGAAAACCGTGCACAGCAAAACGAATCTCGTTTACAACAAAAAGAGCAATCGCTGAACCAACGTCAAGGCGAGATACAACGCAAAAGTAATGAGGTAGATTTAATCAAAGAAAATCTTGATAAACAATTAGTTGTAGTAGATGCAAAAAAACACGAATTAGACAAATTGCATTTTCAAGCTACCGAAAAATTAGCAACAATTTCAGGACTTTCGGCTGAACAAGCAAAAAGTCAATTGATTGAAAACATCAAAGACGAAGCTAAAACAGAGGCCATGTCCTACGTGAACGAAATGATGGAAGAGGCCAAAATGACTGCCAACAAAGAGGCAAAACGCATCATTGTACAAACGATACAACGTGTAGC